>CAJXPH010000077.1 GCA_913057765.1 uncultured Campylobacteraceae bacterium | reverse complement strand
AGATCCTCTCTGGTCTCGTGGGCTCGGAGATGTGTATAAGAGACAGAAATAAAATTGTCGAAAAAAAATCTGATGACAAGTATAATTTAACAATTAATATACGAAAAAAACCTTCATATACAACAATAGCAATCATTGACGATGGAGGCAATATTGATAATAAGATTATTGATAAAATATTTGAACCATACTTTACAACAAAAGAAGATGGTACAGGATTTGGACTTTATATGGCCAAAGTAATCATTGAAGATAAAATGGATGGTATAATAAGTGCACAAAATAAAGGTAATAATGTTATATTTACATTAAAACTTCCTCATAAAAAAGGCTTTTCAAATGAAAATACTACTTCTTGAAGATAATAAAAAACTAAATACTACTATAAAAAAACGTCTTGAATTAAAAGGCTATAAAGTATTTAACTATATAGACGGGAAAGAAGCCCTTGATAATATTACGGAAGGTTTCTCTTGCTTCATCCTAGATATTAATGTCCCAAATATTGATGGGATTAAAGTATTAAAAAAGATTCGTGAATATTATGACGAAGTACCTGTAATCATTATTAGTGCTACAGTTGAACTTGATATTATTAAAGAGTCATATGACTTTGGTTGTAATGATTATCTAAAAAAACCTTTTTTCATTGATGAATTAGAAATAAAAGTGGAAAGACTTTGTCAAATTAAAGATGAGATAATTAATTTTGATGAAAATTCTACCTTTGATTATAAATCTTCAACTATTACAGTTAATGGAGAGATACAAAGACTTACAAAAAAAGAAAGACTTCTGATGAATCTTTTTTTAACAAAAAGAAATCAAGTATTGTCATATGAAGCTATAGAAAATTATGTATGGGAAGGATCTTTTGCTTCAATAGAATCAATAAGAAGTCTAATAAGAAGACTAAGAAAAGTTGTAAAAGAGGACTATATTCAAACTGTTGTTGACACAGGTTATATATTTAAAACAGATTAATTAATCTTTTTTAACAATTTTAACAGCTATTTTTACCACTTAAATAGCATTAAAATAGCATTTATATAGTAATATTTACTTTTAGTGAGCATATGCTCAAAAACACCATATTATATAGCGATTTTACACCTTATGATAAAAATATCATACCTTTCTCATTTGGTGCAGTTACAATTTGGATGAGACAAAACAAAGGAGATCATATGAATATGTTCGGTAAAACGACAAAACTACTTTTAGTTACTGCTTTAGTTGCAGGACTTGGTACTGCTGCAATGGCAAAAGACAAAGTTTACAAATGGAAATTAGCAACAACTTGGGGACCAACACTGTCACCATTTATTGATGCACCAAAAAACATGGCAAAACTTGTAAAAGAGATGTCAAACGGAAGATTACTTATTAGAGTAGATGCTTCAAATAAACATAAAGCTGCTTTAGGAATTTTAGATATGGTAAAAGGTGGTCAGTATGACATGGGTCACTCTGCATCTTATTACTGGAAAGGTAAAGATATTAATACTTTACCATTTACAACTATGCCATTTGGTATGACAGCTGTTGAGCAATATTCTTGGTTCTACTACGGTGGTGGTATGGACTTAATGAAAAAAGCATATAAAAAACATAAAGTATTATCATACCCTGGTGGAAACACTGGTAACCAAATGGGTGGATGGTTCAGAAAAGATATTAAAACTGTTGAAGATTTAAAAGGTCTTAAAATGAGAATCCCAGGATTTGCTGGTGAGATTATGGCAAAATTAGGATTAACAGTTACGAACATAGCTTCTGGTGAATTATATACATCATTAGAACGAGGTACAATTGATGCTCTTGAATGGGTTGGACCTGGAATGGATATCAACATGGGATTCCATAAAATCGCTCCTTTCTACTTTACAGGATGGCATGAGCCAGGAACTGAATTACAATTCCTAGTAAACCAAAAGAAATTTAATAAATTACCAAAAGATTTACAACAAATCTTAACTACAGCAATGAGAGTTTCTGCATATGATATGTATATCCAAAACTACCATATGAGTGCTAATGCTTGGTCAAAAATTGAAAAAGATTTCCCAAACATTAAAATTAAAACTTTCCCAAAACCTGTAATGGATGCGATGAAAAAAGTTAATGCTGAACTATTAGTTGAAAAAACTAAAGGTCAACCATTATTAAAAGAGGTATTAGATTCACAAGCTGCTTACCAAAAGAAAGCTAGAGAGTGGACTAAAATGTCAGACTACCTATACTTAAAAGATAACTTATAAGATATCTTAAATACAATCCCCTTCTTAAGGGGATTGCTTATATAATAGCTAATAATGATAGGTAACATAAATATAAAAATACTAAATATATTTATCTGACTTATTTTAACATACCCAAAGGATTTTTATGTTGTTAAAACTAGAACATGGCTTCAATAAGTTTGCTGACTTTATTGGACTCATAACAGCCATAGCAATGGTACTGATGATTGTAAATGTATTCTATGACGTTGTCATGAGATACTTTTTTAAATCAGGTTCAATTGGAATGCAAGAGATGGAATGGCATCTATTCTCTGTAATAATTTTATTAGGAGTTGCTTATACTTTAAAAGAAGATGGGCACGTAAGAGTTGACTTAATCTATGATAGATTAACTCCAAGAAAAAAAGCAATGATAAATATGGTTGGTGCAATAATATTTATTTTACCAATTGCTTTTTTAGTTGGTATTAGTTCAATTGATAATGCAGTAGAAGCCTATCAATCAATGGAAATAAGTGGCGATCCAGGTGGACTTCACTACAGATGGATTGTAAAGGCGCTAATTCCTTTATCATTCTTTTTACTAATAATTACGACTATTGGATTTTTTCTAAAAAATCTTAATACGTATAAAGGTAATCACGGGTTAGAAGAATATAACCTAAAAGGCGAAATTGAAGGTCTAAAATGTGATTTAGAAGCTCACAAACATCATGTTGTAAATATTGATGGTAGTGATGATGAAAAAGACAATAATGAGAAAGGAGATTCAAAATGATTGGTATAGTAATGTTTTTTACAGCATTAGCAATGTTGTTAATTGGATTTCCCGTAGCATTTACATTTGCTGCAGTTTCGGTGTTTTTTGGTATTCTTGCTGGGTATATGGAAGTTTTTGCAAATGCAGATGCAGCTATGACAATAATAGAAATTATGAATGAAGGTTGGATTGAAGCAATCTCAATGTTTAATTATATGCCTTTTAGAATCTATGCTATTCAGCAAAATACAATTTTAATGGCAATTCCAATGTTCATTTTTATGGGTATTGTTTTACAAAAAACTGGTCTTGCTGAAAAACTATTAGAATCTATGGGGTTCTTATTTGGAGAAATTAGAGGTGGAGTTGCAATCTCAACTGTATTAGTTGGAACTTTATTAGCAGCATCAACAGGTGTTGTTGGAGCTTCAGTTGTTGCAATGGGAGTTATATCTCTTCCTGTTATGCTTAAATATAAATACGATACACCTCTTGCTTGTGGTACTATTTGTGCATCAGGAACACTAGGACAAATTATTCCTCCTTCAATCGTGCTTATTATTTTAGGAGATGTATTCCAAGTTCCAGTAGGTGATCTATTTAGATCTGCTGTTGGTCCAGGTCTTGCATTAGTTGCCGCATACATTTTATATATACTAGTTATTGCTTATTTCTTTAAAGGTATGGCTCCTGCAATTCCTGCAGATCCATCAAGAGGAAGTAAAAAGAAACAAGTTATCAAAGCGTTAATAGATATTATTCCATCATTAACTCTTATTATTTTAGTTCTTGGTTCAATCTTTGCAGGTGTTGCAACTCCAACGGAATCAGCAGCAGTTGGTTGTATTGGTGCAATTGGACTTGCGTTAATGTATAGAACTTTTGAAGTTGATATGGTAAGAACAGCAGCATTAGAATCTGTTAAAATTACATCTATGGTATTTGGTATCTTAATTGGTGCAACAGCATTCTCTATGGTATTTTCATATACAGGTGGAGAAGAGTTAGTTGAACATGCAATGCTTAGTCTTCCAGGTGATGGAAAATGGGGATTCATTATATTTACAATGTTAGCAATCTTAGTATTAGGTTTCTTTATTGACTTTATTGAAATTTCATATATTATTGTTCCAATTTTATTACCAGTTGCAGATGCACTAGGTATCAACCCAGTATGGTTTGCAGTTCTAATTGCGATGAATTTACAGACCTCGTTCTTAACCCCACCATTCGGATTTAGTTTGTTCTACTTAAAAGGGTGTGCCCCAGCAGGTGTTCGAACTTCACAAATCTATAAAGGTGTTTTACCGTTTATTGCAATACAAATTATTGTACTTGGAATTGTAGCCTTCTACCCAGAATTCTTCGGAATGTCATCAAGTATGTAAAACTATTAAGGAGTGCATTATGTCTAAATTTTTGAAACTTATTACAAATATAATATTCAAAAGACAAGATAGAATGTACTCTTTTATTTATGACCCTCAACAAAGAATTTACACTGTCCCTAGACTTGAATAGCAAAAACATTTAAAAATCATTATATAATAAATAATTAAAAGGATTTTAAATGTTAGAAACAAAATATCAAGAATTTTATAAGCAAATTTCTCAAACAATAAATGAAAAAAATATCTTTACGGATAAGTTACATACCTTAGCATATGGTACAGATGCATCTTTTTATAGGTTAATTCCTAAAATAGTTATAAAAACAGATACACCAGAACAAGTAGCTTCAATTTTAGAGCTTGCAAATAACATGGAATTAAGCGTTACATTTAGAGCAGCAGGAACTTCTCTATCTGGACAAGCCATTACAGATTCTATATTAATTGTCACTTCAAGAAACTTTAGAGATTTTAGGCTTTCAGACGATAGAAAACTTATTTCATTACAACCAGCACTTACGGGGCAAGAAGCGAATAATATCTTAGCACCATTTTCTAAAAAAATTGGTCCAGATCCAGCTTCAATTAATGCCGCAATGATTGGTGGTATTGCAGCAAACAATGCATCGGGTATGTGTTGTGGTATTGCGGAGAATTCTTACCAAACTTTAGAGTCTATGAAACTTATTTTCCAAGATGGAGCAAGATTAGACACCGGATCTGAAGTTTCTAAAGCAGAATTTAGAAAAACTCATGGAGACTTCTTAAGAGATTTAAAACAGATTGCAACAGATACAGTAAGTGATGAAGAATTAAGAGCAAGAATTGAAAGAAAATTTAAAATCAAAAATACTTGTGGCTATTCATTAAATGCATTAATTGATTTTACTGATGAATTTGAAATTCTTCAACATTTAATCATTGGCTCAGAAGGAACTTTAGCATTTATAGAAGAAATTACATACAGAACGGTTGAAGACTTAAAAGATAAAGCTTCAACACTAATTTACTTCAAAGATGTAACAGAAGCATGTAATGCAGTTACAAAAATCAAACTTGCTCGTGAAGCAAAAACTGTTACAGTTTCTGCCGTTGAACTAATGGATAGAGCAGGGTTAAGAAGTATAGAAAATGAAGCTGGTATGCCAGAATTCATCAAAGATTTTGATGAAAATATAACAGCTCTTTTGATTGAAACAAGAGGCTTAAGCGATGAGGCTTTAAGTATTCAAATTACAGAACTAGAAGAATTACTAGCTGAATTTAAAGTTGTAAGAGATATTTATTTTACAAAAGATGTAGCAGAATATACTCAGTATTGGAAAATCAGAAAAGGTCTTTTCCCCGCAGTTGGAGCGGTTAGAGAAACAGGTACAACTGTAATTATTGAAGATGTTGCATATCCAATAGAAGTCTTAGCAGAAGCAACTTTAGAACTACAAGATCTATTCAAAAAACACGGTTATAGTGAAGCACTTATCTTTGGCCATGCATTAGAAGGTAACTTCCACTTTGTATTTACACAAGATTTTGCAATTGAATCAGAAGTTAAAAGATATGATGCATTTATGAATGATGTTGTAACTTCTGTTGCAGTGAAATATCAAGGAAGTTTAAAAGCTGAACATGGTACAGGAAGAAATATGGCTGCATTCATTGAAGTAGAGTGGGGGAATACTGCCTATGCTATGATGAAAAGAATTAAAGATTTATTTGACCCAAAAGAGCTATTAAATCCTGGTGTTATTATCAATGATGATGCACAAGCACATCTTAAAAACCTAAAAGCAATGCCAGCAACAAATGAAATTGTTGATAAATGTATCGAATGTGGATTCTGTGAGCCTACATGTCCATCAAATGAGATTACATTAACACCAAGACAAAGAATTGTAATAAATAGAGAAATATCAAGACTTGAATCAATTGGAGAAAATGAAGAAGCAAAAGAATATAAAGACTTGTACCAATATGATGGAATAGAGACTTGTGCAACATGTTCTTTATGTTCAACAGCCTGTCCAGTTAAAATTGATACAGGAAGTCTAACTAAACACTTAAGAGCAGAACAGGTAAGTCCTAGTGCAGATAAAATAGCTAGCTCAATTGCTAATAATTTTTCCGCAACATTAAAAGGTATGAAATTTGGACTAGCCAGTGCAAATGTAACACATGCAATTTTAGGAACACCAAGTATGGGTTCTATAACTGAAACACTAAGAGATTGGACAAATGGGAAAATTCCTAAATGGAGTCCTTATTTACCAAGACCTGCAAAAATTAACTTAGATTTTGAACAGCAATTTAATAGTAAAAAAGTAGTTTACTTCCCTTCTTGTATTAATAGAAGTATGGGTAGACATGCAAAAACAACAGTTGATGAAGAATTATTTGATTTAACAGTTAAATTACTTAAAAAAGCAGGATTCCAAGTTCTATTCCCTAATGATTTAGGGAACCTATGTTGTGGTATGCCTTTTTCATCAAAAGGATTTAAAAGCCAAGCAAAACAGAAATCTGATGAATTAGAACATGCTCTACAAGAAGTTAGTAACTTCGGTGAATATCCAATCCTTTGCGATACAAGTCCTTGTACTAAAAAAATGCTAGAAGGATTCTCAGATAAATTAAAAATTTATGAACCAATAGAATTTGCATTAGATCATTTCACTAAAGCCTTTGACTTTAATCCAATTGATGAACCTATTGCAATTCACACAACTTGTAGTTCGAGAAAAATGGGCTTACACGAAAGATTTATAGAACTTGCAAAAATGTGTTCTACAAATGTTATCGTTCCCGATGATGTAAAATGTTGTGGATTTGCAGGAGATAGGGGATTTAGTTTTCCTGAATTAAATAACTCTGCGCTTAGATTCTTAAAGACAAGTGTGAAAGATGCAAAATATGCATTCTCAACTTCTAAAACTTGTGAGATAGGATTAAGTGAGCAAGCCCAATTAGATTATAATTCAATCTTCTATCTTATTGATGAGTGTACAACACCAAAACAATAATTATAAAGAGAGCCTAAACATGGCTCCTTTATAAAGAGTTCCTTCATAACTGTAATTATCATTAGAAACATGAATTGTTCCTTTCATACTCTCTACAATGATCTTATTAGTCATATATAAGCCTACTCCTGTACCTTGAAACTTATGTTTCGTAGTAAAATAAGGTTCAAATATTTTGTCAATAATATTTTCAGAAATTCCTCCAGCATTATCTTTAATAATTAAAAGAATTTTATCTTTGTTTTTATAACCACGTATAAAAACTAGCCTATCCTTCAAATCTTTTTCAACAAATGCATCTTTAGAATTAGAAATTATATTTATAATAGCTTGTGAAAACTCATTTTCAAAATTGTGTACTTTTATGTCTTCATCAACATCAATGACAACTTTTATATGTTCAGTTTTTAGCATAGAATGAAGTAATGTTAAATCTCTTTCAATATGACTTTTTAAATCAAACACTTTTTTAGTTTTATTATCTTTTATAAAATTTGTAAAATCATTTATTGTATTTGATAAATACTTTGTATTAAGGACAATTGATTCCATTGTTTCATCAAACACTTTATCATCTAAAATATCCATAGATTTCTGTATTTGAATACCACTAGCCCCTGTTGAAATAACAGATAAAGGTTGTCTCCATTGATGAGCAATATTACCTAACATTTCACCAAGTGCAACCATTTTTGTATGCTCTGTTAATAATTTCTCTTTATACCTTATATCTGTTAAATCCATCATTGCAGAAACTCTAATGTTACTATTTCTATGAATAAAATTATGTCCACTAGCTAAAATAGGGAAAATAGTACCATCTTTCCGTAAACCAACAATTTCATACGGCTCAGAGACATTCACTTGTCTGTTACTTTTAACTAATTCATGATAAGAAGATTCAACAATATCTAAGACTTCAAGTCCTAATAATTCTTCTTTATTCTCATATCCAAAAAGTTTTACAGCTTCAGAATTAACATTAATACATTTATTATCTTTCCAAACAAAGATAGCTTCCATAGTTGAATTAATCAGATGTTCAAACTCTTCATTAGTTTCTTGTAAGATTTTTTGAGAATCTAAAAGCATATTATTCTGTTTTTTTAACATGTATTGTCGGTAAAGGAAAAAACCAATAATAAAAGATATTGCAAATGCTATTTTCCAAACTAAAGAAGAATCAAATGATTTAGAATAAGTAACAGATACCCATTTATTTAAAATTTCACGATGCTCATCTTCTTTTAATTCAAAAATAACTTTATCAAAAATGTTTTTAAGTATTGGGTCATCATTCCGTATAGCTACCCCTAATTTTAGATTTTCATCAATTTTACCTGCAATTTTTATACTACCTAAGTAATTTTTTTGAACACTGTATCCTACTACAGCTAGAGAATCAACAAAACCATAAATTTCGCCAGAAATTACTTTTTTCATACCATCATTTACATTCTCAACTTCAACTAACTTCACATCAGGATATTTATTCTTCAATAGTTCGTAATATGCATACCCCTTGACAACACCTATCTTATATTCTAAAACATCTTTAAAACTTGTAATAAAAGGCTTTTTAAGATTAGTTGCAATAACTAACGGAACATCAATATAACTATTAGAAAAATTTAAATACTTTGATCTTTTTGGTGTAGAAATTGCCAATGAGATTAAATCACACTTTCTACTTTCTGCATAAAGTAATGTTTCGGACCAGTTTTTTGTTTTAATTAAAATAATTGGAATAGAGATAGTCTTTCTAAAAATATTAAAATAGTCAGCAGACATTCCAATATGTTTATTATTATTAATTTTTTCATATGGCATCCAATCAGGATCTACACACATTTTAATAACTTGTTTTTCTTTCATATAATTCAATTCAGAATCAGAAAATTTAGGACTTAAAGAGTTATGTTTACCAAACCATTTCTCTTTTAATTCAATTACATCTTTCTCTTTTATAGAAGCCATTGTTTTTTCTAAAATTGATGCCATTAAAGGCCAATCTTTTCTTATTCCATAATGACTAATCCCTTTAGGTAAATAGACATTATTTACAATAGGTCTAGTTTTAATTTCTAAAAAAAAGTTTTTGTTTATTAAATATTTTAATACTGGTTCAGGTGAAATAACCGCATAAGTATCTCCTGTTTTTAATCCTATTAAAGCATCTAGATTTGTTTTATACTCAATTGTCTTTATTTTAGGGTAATGTTTTTTTAAACTATTTACAAACCAATATCCTCCGACAACACCAATTTTTTTGCCTATTAAACCTTCCAAAGAAATTTTATTTATATTCTTTTCTAAGGTGGCTATCCCAAGATACGTTTCAAACATAGGATCACTAAAAACTACAAATTTTTCTCTCTCCGGAGTTTTCTTCATCATTGGTAAAATATCAATTTTTTTTTCTTTTAAGTCTGATACTGATTCTTTCCATGTTTGATCTTTTACATAACTGAATTCTTTTCCTAATTTCTTAGCTAAAAGATTTGTATACTCAATTATATAACCTTTTTCTTGACCATCTTCAGTAAAAGAAAAAGGATAATAATCCTTTGCTACACGAGTCAATATATAAGGGACCTTTTTAAGAAACACCTGTTCTTCTAAAGTTAAATTAAGCCCATTACTTTGGACATTCATCCATTTCTTATTTAATAATAGGATTTCTTCCTCTGTAATACTTTCAATAGCCTTATTAATAATAGGAACTAAGATTTTCCAATCTTTTCTAACCGCTATATGTAAACTTCGTTTTAAAGCTTTTACCTCTATACGGTGTACTACTTTAAGATTATTTAGTAGATATCTATTTTTAATATAATTGGCAGTTATAAAATATTCAATAGCAGCATCTACTTTACCAAATGCTAAAGCTTCAAGTTTTTCCTTAGAAGTATCATATTCTTTAAAAATAATTTCTGGATAGTTTTTCTTTAAATATTTTGTCGAATTCCAATCTTTTGAAACAGCAACTGTTCTAAAGTTTAAATCGTCTAAAGATTTAATTTTTGTTTCACCATCTGTACTTATAATAGATAAGTCTGCATCTAAAATACTATTTGCATAAGATAAATACTCTTTTCTTTTCTCGGAAAAAGAAATAGGATGAACGATATCTATCTTTTTTATTTTTATTTTTTTTATTAAATTAGACCAAGTATCTGTTTCAAATTTAAAGTCAACACCCAATTTAGATCCAACCAATTTTAAATAATCAACAGAATAACCTTTTGCTATTCCTTGCTCATTATAATCATAAGGAGCCCAGTCTTTCTCATTTGAAACAATAATTTGAGGATGTGTATTTAAGAATCTTTTTTCATCATTATTTAATTTATCAAATAATTGTGTGTTTGAAAATGCAAATAAGTAATTTGCAAGTAAGAATGATATTATTATTAGTAATCTCATTTTTATATCCTAATATAAACAAAATAATACCAAATTATAAGATAAAAAGCAACATATATAATTAAAATAATTTTTAATTATATTGATTAACTTTTTACAAAACATTTGTTTTACTATTCTTATGGTAAAATATGCGTTTTATAAATAAAGGATTAAAATGAATAAGATAATATTTGCCTTAATAATGTCAATGACAATCTCTTTTGCAGGGATGGTTGATGGTATTGCACTAGTTGTAAATGACGACCCGATTACTCTATTTGATATCTGTCTCTTATACACATCTCCGAGCCCACGAGACCAGAGAGGATCTCG
>CAJXPH010000076.1 GCA_913057765.1 uncultured Campylobacteraceae bacterium | reverse complement strand
TATAAGAGACAGAGTTAATTCCTCTAAATCTCTATGTAAAGTTTCTGGGTTACAAGAAATATAAATAATATTTTTAAAATCTTTTACTAAAGTCCTAGTTGTGTCATCTAGTCCTGCTCTTGGAGGGTCTACAAAAATTGAATCAAAGTTGTAAGCTTTTAAATTAATATCTCTTAGTCTTTGGAATTGTCTTTTTTCTTGAAGAGCTTCGACAAATTCTTCTGCACTCATTCTTATAAAATCAATATTTGTAATTTTATTTAATTCACAATTTGTTTTTGCAGAGTTAATTGAAGTTTTTGAAATCTCAGTTGCAAGTACTCTTTTAAACATTTTACTTAGAGGAATTGTAAAGTTTCCTCCTCCACAATAAAGTTCACATAAATCATTTTCACTTTTTTCAATATTGTTTAAAACCCATTCAATCATTTTTATATTTACTTTTGAATTTGGTTGTGTAAATCCACCTTCTTTATATTGAAAATAGAATGGATTATTGTTGATTTCAAGTGTTTCATTTATATAATCATTTGTAAGTACAACTTTTTGTTTTCTACTTCTTCCAATTATTTTAATATTTAACTCTTTTTCAAGTTCTTGTGCTTGTGGATTCCAGCTTTCTTCGAGTTTTCTGTGATAAATCAATGTTACGAGCATATCATTGGTTGTAGAGTTTAAAAACTCAATGGCAAAAAGTTTATGCTTTAGAACGTCTTTTCCTTTTATCTTTGCTAAAAGTTTTGGCATAATTTCTTTTATGTGAGAAGTTACAATTTCACATGAATCTATCTCTACTACTTTTCTTTCATAATTGTTCATTGCATAAGAAATTGTTGGATTTTTTTCATCATCAAAGTTTCTCCAAACTTTAAATTCTGCTCTATTTCTAAAGTTTTGTTCTTCACTTCTTATAACGTCAAATTCAAAATTTGTAAAATTTGAAAATCTATCTTTCTCTCTATTTAATTTATAATTTAATTGTTCTTCATAATTCATTTCATGTAAAGTACAACTTGCACATTTACCAAAATATTCACAATTCATTCACAGCCTTCATTTATTATCTATAGTTTAATCTGATATTATATTCTATTTACTATAATACGCCCATGAAAGATAATTGGCAACAACAACTACAGACTTTATTAAATTGTGATTTAAAAACACTTTTCCCATTAGCAAGAAGTTTAAATAGAAAACTTAAATTTTTTGTAGGCCCTACAAACTCTGGTAAAACTTATAATGCAATGCAAGAATTAAAGGAATCAAATAGTGGACTTTATTTAGCTCCATTAAGATTACTTGCCCTTGAAGGTTATGAAGATTTAAAAGAGGTAAAAATTGATGCATCTTTAATCACAGGTGAAGAACAAATCATAGATGAAGACGCAGCACATGTATGTTCGACAATTGAAATGATTGATTTCAACTTAGATGTTGATGTAGCAGTTATTGATGAAATTCAAATGTTAGGTGATACTGAACGTGGTTGGGCTTGGGTAAATGCAATTATTGGTTGTCCTGCTAAAACTATTATTATGACAGGTAGTGTAAATGCTTTAGAGTCGGTAAAAAAAATAGCTTCTTATTTAGGTGAAGAATTAGAAGTAGTTAAACATCAAAGAAAAACTCCTTTAAAGGTCTTGCCTAGACATACAGCTTTAGATCATCTTGAGAGTGGAACAGCTTTAATCGCTTTTTCAAGAAAAGATGTTTTAAAATTAAAACAAAAACTACAAAAAAAATATAAAGTATCAGTAATTTATGGAAACTTATCTCCTGAAGTTAGGCGTGATGAAGCAAAAAGATTTAGAAATAAAGAAAGCGAGATTTTAATTGCCACAGATGCAATTGCAATGGGATTAAATCTTCCAATAAAAACAATACTTTTTACAACAGATACGAAATTTGATGGTATTAGTAGAAGAAAAATCAATGTAAATGAAATTGTTCAAATTGCTGGACGTGCAGGGCGATATAAAATCTTTGATGCAGGATTTCTAGGTGCTACAAGAAGAGATGTTTTAGAACATATAACAGAAGAGTTTGAGCAACCTGTTCGTACTATAAAACCACCTTTTGCTGTGAAAATAAATAATGAACAACTTGAATCTCTAGCTAGCCATATAAAAACAAATTCTTTAACAAAAATATTGAAATTTTTTAAAGATAATATGACATTTGATGGTCCTTTTATTGCTTCAAACATTTCTTCTTTAATTGAAGCTGCAAGAATAGTTGATAAACGAGATGATTTAAGTTTAGAGAATAAATATTTATTAGCACAAGCTCCTATTACAACGAAATCAAATATAATACTTCAAGCTTATGAAGCTTATATTGCAGCTGTAATTAAAAGTAGAATTTGTAGATATAAACCTTCTATTACTTTACCTAAAAAAGCAATTACTCAAAAAGATTTATTACTTGTTGAGGATGAAGTGAAAAAAATATCACTTTATTTATGGCTTTCATATAAATTCCCAGAACTATTCCCTGATTATGAGAAAGCTGTAATTTTAAGAAATAGTTTTAATTCATTTATAGAAAAATCTTTAAAATTAAATTTAAAATTGATGGAAGATGAAAGACCACGAGGATATTCTAGATCACGTTCAAAACCATACAGAAGAAATAGAGAACGATAATTAACAAAAAATTAGATATAATCCTAGTACTTACGTAAAATTTAGAGGAATATTTATATGTTAGGTATGTTCAAAACTGATGGCGCAGAGTCTTTACATAAAGAACTCATGAAGAATTATATTGATGAAAAGAAAATACAAGAATTAATTGATAGTGGTGTAAATATAAATAGAAGAGATGCCAAAGGGCGAACGCTTTTATTTGAACTAACCTCTAAAAGAAGAATAGAATCTATTAAAATTTTAATTAGAAATGGTATTGAAATTAATGCTGAAGATAATTATGGTAAAACTGTACTCGCTGAGGCAGTTGATAAAATAGATGGAATGATGATAAGATTTTTACTTGAAAATGGTGCTTCAGTAAATCATATAAACTCTTCCGGACGAACAGTTCTTCACGATGCTGCTTTAGAAGAAAATGAAAAAGTTTTCCAAATCCTTATGGCCAAAGAACCTGACTTATCACTAACAGATCATTATGGAAAAACTGTTCTATTTGATGCTGTAGAAGGTGGCAATATATCTATTATAAAAGAAGTGATAAACAATACTGATGATATTAATATTGTAGATAACAATGGACAAAGTGCATTGTTTTATTCAGTTTTAAAAGAGACTGACCTTGTTACAAAATTTTTAATTTCAAATGGAATTGATATAAATATTTTAGATAAAAAAAGACAAAATGCACTTTTTAATGCAGTAGTTTTAGGTTCGAATAATATTTCAGTAGTTGAGTTACTTTTAAAAAAAGGTATTAAATTAAATATAAAAGATTATGCAGAAAAAACTATATTAGATGAAATTTTAAAGGTTTTGGCAATTGCAAAATCTTCAGATGAAAAACGAGAAGGGAAATATCGTCTTGTAAACCAAGAGCGTAATTATCTTAAGTTAACTGGACTTTTAATTGATAATGGTTTAGCAATAGATAGAACTGATTCAGAAGGTAAAACAGTTTTATATAAAGAAGTTGAAAGAGAAAACTATGACACTATAGATTTCTTAATAGCATCAGGAGCGGAAGTTAATACTCAAGATAAAGATGGCAAGACAGTTCTTTTTGATGCAGTATTAAAAGGCCCTTCAAATATGGAAATGATTGATCATCTAATTTCAAAAGGTGCCGATATTGATCATTTAGACTTTAATGAAAGATCAATAGTTGATGATTTATCTGAAGCAGTGTTAATTACAGAAAATAATAAGAAACCTAGTTCAAAAAGATTTTTAGATTTACAAGATAATGAGGACTACTTTGCTTTATTAAAAAAGATTTTAATATTTAAACCTAAAATCAATTTTCCAAAGAAAGACGGGAGAACAGTTCTTTTTGATTTAGTAATTCAAAATAATATCGAATTAATTAAACTTGTTGTTAATGCCGGTGCAGATTTAAATATTATTGATAATGATAAAAATACGCCTCTTTCATATATGATTGATGATGGATTAAAAATAACTCATCAAAAAGAAAAAGAACATTTTTTAGAAAGGCTTGTATTTTTATTAAAATTCCGAATAGATGTTAATACAGTAGATAAAGAAGGAAGAACTATTTTCCATAAATCAGTTATGGCAAATGATTTAGAGGTGGTAGAAAAACTTTTAACCAAAAAGACAAATTTAGATATAAAAGATAAACAAGGAAGAACGGCTCTTCATCATACTCAATGGAAGGGTAATTATAAAATAGCTAGACTTCTTATTTCTGCAGGTGCAAATATAAATGAATCTGATTATGCAGGGTTTACAATATTAAATTATGCTGCAATTTTAGGACATACAAAACTAGTAGTTGTTCTAATTTTATCTGGTGTTTTAATGTATAACCGAAATAAAAAAAGTAAGTCCGTAGCTAATTTTTTTAAAGAAAGAGAAAAAAACCTCGATACCCTTTTAGATGCAAATATAACTGATAGTAAAATGAGAAAAGCGATTGATGAAGTTATAGAGAATTTAAAAAATGAAATAAATGAAACTTTAGAAGGATAATTATAAATGTTTAATAAATCGATTATTATATTAGCTGCTGGTGCTGGTACTAGAATGAAATCTAAATTGCCAAAAGTATTACATAAAATTTCTGGTAAAGCAATGTTATATTATTCAATAAAAGAAGCATTAGAACTTAGTGATGATGTTACAGTCGTTCTTTTTCATCAAGCTTCAAAAGTAAAAGCTGAGATGGAAAAATATTTTACTGGTATAAATTATGTAATTCAAGACCATGAAAATTATCCAGGAACTGGTGGCGCAGTTATGGGTATAACTCCAAAATATGATCAAGTATTAGTTTTAAATGGGGATATGCCTTTAATTCAATCATCAGAATTAAAAAAATTCGATTTAGATGCAACAATTGTAATGTCAGTACTTGAACTTGAAAGTGCAGATGGATACGGAAGAGTTATAATAGAATCTGGTTCAGTGAAAAAAATTGTTGAACAAAAAGATGCTAATTCTGAAGAGTTAAGAGTTACAACTGCAAATGCAGGTATTTATCAATTTGATACAAAATTTTTATTAGAAAATCTTCCAAAACTTTCAAATGATAATGCACAGGCTGAATACTATATTACAGATTTAATTGAAATGGCAATTACACAAGGGAAAGTTTTAAAACCACTTGCTGTAAATGAAGAAAATTTTAAAGGTGTAAATTCAAAAGTTGAATTAGCAGATGCGGAAGTAATTCACCAAAACAGACTTAAGCATGAGTTTTTAAAAGCTGGTGTTATTATGAGATTACCCGATACTATCTATATAGAAGAGGGCGTTACTATTGTAGGAGAATCTATTTTAGAAAATGGAGTGACTTTACTTGGTAATGCAAAAATCATAAATTCACATATAAAAACAAATTCTATAGTTGAAGACTCTATAATTGAAGATTCTGATGTTGGACCAATGGCTAGAATTAGACCTGGCTCAAATTTAAATGGAACACATATTGGTAATTTTGTTGAAACTAAAAAAGCACTACTTACTGGGGTTAAAGCAGGGCATTTAAGTTACCTTGGAGATTGTGAAATTGATGAAGGAACTAATATAGGTTGTGGAACAATCACTTGTAATTATGATGGAATAAATAAATACAAAACAATTATTGGTAAAAATGTATTTGTAGGGTCAGATACACAGTTTGTGGCTCCGGTTACTATCTCTGATAATACTTTAATTGGAGCAGGTTCTACTGTAACACAAGATGTAAAAGATGGACAACTTTATACTACCAGAGCTAAAAAAAGAACTGTAGAAGGTTATTTCTATAAGCATTTTGAGAATAAAAATTAGAGATTAAAATATGTTACTGAAAAATAAAAATATACTACTTGCTGTTACTGCTTCTATTGCAATTTATAAAAGTTTAGAATTGGTCAGACTTTATATAAAAGCTGGTGCTAATGTACGGGTTATTATGACTGATAGTGCGAAAAAATTTATTTCTCCAATAACATTTGAAGCTATTTCTCAAAATAAAGTGCTTGATGAAAATACTGAAAGTTGGGATAAAAATTCAGATTATAATCATATTGATATAGGTAAATGGGCAGATGTTTTTGTAATAGCACCTGCAACTGCTAATACAATAAATAAATTTGCAAATGGTATTGCAGATAATCTTCTAACACAGACAGTTCTTGCCTATCCCAAAATTAAATTAATTGCACCTGCTGCAAATACAAATATGATTCAAAATCCAATTACACAAGCAAGCTTAGAAAAATTAAAACTTTGTGATTTTGAAATTATTTCATCACAAGTGAAAGAACTTGCTTGTAAAGATGTTGGTGATGGTGCGATGGCTGAACCAGAAGAAATATTTTATGCAACAGCTAGACAATTGATTAAAGATGACTATTGGACAAATAGAAAAGTTGTTTTAAGTGGTGGTGGAACTGTTGAAAAAATTGATGATGTAAGATATATTTCAAACTTCTCTTCTGGAAAAATGGCTGCATCAATGGCTTTATCTTTATATTTAAAAGGTGCAGATGTTTGTTTAGTGAGCACTAGAGGATATGAAAACTTGCCAAAAGAGATACATGTAATCCCTGTACAAAGTAGTGATGAGATGTATAAAGGTTTAGTTGATTCAATTAAAGTTGTAAAAAAAGATAAAAAAAAGAAATCATTTTTATTTATGGTTGCGGCAATAAGTGATTATATTCCAAGTATTTCAGAAAATGGAAAACTAAAGAAAGATATTATTGGTTCTTTTTGGAAACTTGATTTAAAACAGAATATGGATATTTTAAGTTCCTTAGATAAGAATGATATAGTTTCTATTGGATTTAAAGCAGAAATGGATGAAACAGTAGCTTTATCAAATGCACAAAATATGTTAAAAAAGAAAAATCTTGATGGTGTTTGTTTAAATATTTTAGATGATAAAAATTCTTTTGGTTCAGATTCAAATAAAATAGAATTAATTTTAAAAGAGAATAGTTACAAGTTTAGTGGAGATAAAGTTAAAATCTCTAGTGATATTTTAGATACTTTAAAAGGTGAATTTAAAGAGTATGAGTGATAATTTAATACCAGCTCATATTGCCATTATCATGGATGGTAATGGTAGATGGGCTAAAGAAAGAAATTTAAAAAGAACAGCAGGTCATGAACAAGGGGCAAAAGTAGTTAGAAGCATAACTCAACACTGCTCAAATATTGGAGTTAAGTATTTAACTCTATATGCTTTTTCAACTGAAAACTGGTCTAGACCAAAATTAGAAGTTGAATTTTTGATGAAGCTTTTAGAAAGATATTTAAAAAAAGAGATTGAAGTATATTTAGAAAATGGAATTAGATTTAAAGCTATAGGTGATTTATCTAGATTTTCAAAATCTTTGCAAAAGATAATAAAAGAGACGGAAGAGAAAACTTTAAAAGGGAAAAACTTAACTCAAGTGCTAGCTTTAAATTATGGTTCACAAGATGAAATATTAAGAGCAATAAAAAAACTTGATGAAAAAAAGTTAGAAATAAATAAAGAAAATTTTGAATCTTGTTTAGATACAGCAGGAATACCCTCTGTAGATATGCTTATCCGTACTAGTGGAGAAGTAAGACTTTCAAATTATCTTTTATGGCAAAATGCCTATGCTGAAATGTTTTTTATAAATACTTATTGGCCAGAGTTTACTCCTTTAGAACTTGATGATTTACTTAGTGATTTTAATTCAAGAGAGAGAAGATTTGGAGGTATTTAGTTTTATTCTTGGGATAGTTTTTGGATCTTTTCTAAATGTATTAATTATAAGACTTCCACTAAAAAAGTCTTTTATATCGCCAAGAAGTTCTTGTTTACATTGTAATCATATTATTTCTTGGTATCATAATATACCAATATTCTCATATCTTTTTTTAAAAGGAAAGTGTGCCTATTGTAATGAAAAAATCTCGATTCAATATCCAATAGTAGAATTTTTAGCAGGTATTATAACAACGGCTTTATTTATAAAATTTGGAATAGGTTTAGATTTATTTATTTCAATGATATTCTTTTATACTTTAATAATATTGTCTTTTATAGATTTTAAATATAAAGCTGTTCCTGATTATTTACTTCTAATAGTTTTTATTTTATCTTTTTTTGTTACAACATTTGATTTAATAGATGCATTTAAATATGCATTTATAGTTTCTGGTGCTTTTGTCTTATTAAATTTTCTAGTAACATTTTATATTCAAAATATTAAATCAAAAATATTAAAAGATGAGAGTTTAAGAACGCAAGAAGCCCTAGGGGAAGGAGATATTCCTGTTTTAGCAGCTTTAGGAGTAGTGTTAGGTATTAAAGGAGCATTGATTGCTATATTTTTATCATCACTTTTTGCTATAATACCATCACTTTATTTTAGTTTTATAAAAAAAGATATTCAAACACCATTTATCCCATATTTAGTATTAGGTTTTTTAGTTGAATATTTTTTTAATATCTCAAAGGTTTTTAATTGAAGTTAAAACAATATTTATTTAGTCAGTTAGCACATACATTTTTCCCTATTTTTTTAGGATTATATTTTATTACTTCAGTTATTTTTTTAGTAAAAATAGCAGCATTAACTTCTGTAATAACTATGAATATATTTGAACTTTTTAGATTATATATGTATGTAATCCCTACAATTATTTTTTATACCGCGCCTATATCATTTTTCGTGTCGCTAGTCATTACTTTAGCTAAACTCTCTAGTGAATATGAATTAATTGTTATTACATCTTTTGGTTTAAATCCAATGAAAATACTAAAAATCTTTTTACCAATTACATTATTGTTATCAATATCATTAGTTGTAATTTCCGTTGGACTTATTCCTAAGGCTAAATTTTTAAATGAGAGATTTCTAGAGCAAAAGAAAAAGGAAGCTAATTTTAATATTAAAGCATCAGAATTTGGACAAAAATTTGGTGATTGGTTAATTTATATAAACGATAAAAAAGATAAAACTTATTCTTCTGTGAAACTTTTTAAAACAAAAGATAATCAAGATCAATTTATTATTGCAAAAACTGCGGTATTGGATAATGATAAAGGAGAACTTAATTTCAAGTTATCAGATGGAAAATCGTTTCATATAAATGAAGAAGAATTGAACCAAATCAATTATAAAGTAATGAATATAAATGATTCAATATCAAATGATAAAAAAGAAAAAAGTTTTACAACATCTTATGCTTTTTGGGAGAAATGGTTATCCCAAGGAGAAGATTATGAAAAATTTACATATTATATTTTAACATCACTTTTCCCTGTATTATCACTTTTTTTAGTTATCTCTTTTGGATATTTTAATCCTCGTTATGAAAAAAATAGGGCAGTTGCTTTTTGTTTAATTTCTGTAGTTATCTATTATATTTTAATGGAAACAATAACCGAAAGTATTTTATTGCATTCTCTTTATATTGTTCCACTAATTTGGGTTTTAGGTACATATTTTATTTATATAAGAAGTGTAAAACAGCAGTATTAGTATGAATGCAAAATTTATAATATCTTATGATGGTACTTTGTACTTTGGCTCGCAAACTCAGCCAAATGGTTTGAGTGTAGAAGACAAATTACAAGAGGCCTTTAAGTCTATAAATATTAATACTAAAATAATTCTAAGTGGAAGAACAGATAGAGATGTTCATGCTACAGGTCAAGTGTTTAATTGTCAAGTACCAAACTTCTGGAAAAATTTAGAAAAACTTAAATTTATTATGAACAAACATCTTCCTGATTCAATTAGAGTAAAAAAAATTATAGAAGTTGAAGATATTTTTCATTCAAGATTTCATGCAAAAAAAAGAGTTTACAGATATCTTATTTCTAAAAAAGAATTAACTGCTTTTAATTCAAAATATTTATCTTTTTACGAAAATATAAATGAAAAAAAAATTAAAGATGCAATAAGTTGTTTTATAGGAACTCATGATTTTGAGTATTTCCATAAAAAAGGTAGTGATAAAGATAATACAGTTAGAATTGTATTTGATGCAAAATTTTATAAATACAAAGATATGTATATTTTTAAGTTTGTGGCAAATTCATATTTAAGATCACAAATAAGACTTATGGTTGGAAGTTTACTAAAGGTTAGTGAAGGTAAATTATCAACTGAAGATTTAAAAGCACAATTAAGAAAAGAAAAACGTGTTTTTAGAATCCCAGCAAGTCCTTATGGTCTTTATTTAACAAAGGTATTTTATTAATGTTTTTTAAGAAAAGAAAATTTTATACTCTTTCAGATATTAGAAAACAGTTAGTATTTACTCCTCTAGTATTTGTCTTTATTTTAGCAATAATATCTGTAGTTGTTGTTACCTCAATTTTAGAAGTTAAAAAAAATAAAGAGATGGAACTCTTCTTACAAAAAGATAGGTTTGATAAAAAAACAATTTTAAATCAATATATTGATGAACTAAAAATTGCGGCAAGTGCTTCTTTTGACGTGGAAGAGATTGTTCTAAATAATAGAGTTACATCATTAAGTGGATATATTAAATATTCGGGAAATGAAATTGATTTAAATGAATTAAAACCTTTAATAAGAGAACTTGAAAAAGAAAGTTATTTAGATTTTGTAATTTTTGATAAAAAGAACTTTGATATTTTATATGGTGAAGATATTATTGAGGATCTTGATATGATTACCGATTCAAAAATTGAACCAATGAAATTTCAAAAGCATATGCTTAAAAATATTTTATACATCGGGGATGATAACTTAATATACTGGATAGATAAAGATAAAAGAAAAATTAAATTAAGTTATTTTAGAAATATAGAAAATAAAAATTGGTTCTTAGGTGCATTTTCAAGAATTGATGATATGAAAGATTCAATTAGAAATGCGGTACTAACTTCAATTATACAAAAAAGTAAATATTACAATGATAGCTACTTTTGGTTTTATGATTATGATTCTGGATACTTATTTAATTATTATAATAAAGGCCAACGAGTTGATGCAAAATATATTTTAGAAAAAGACAGACTAAATACTGTCTCTTATACACATCTGACGCTGC
>CAJXPH010000075.1 GCA_913057765.1 uncultured Campylobacteraceae bacterium | reverse complement strand
ACGAGATCCTCTCTGGTCTCGTGGGCTCGGAGATGTGTATAAGAGACAGACATAAAACTATTGTTTTTGGGGTTTGAAGTGTTACTTTATCATTGACTTTAAGTTCTTCCAAGTCAATTATTTTATTATTTAAAGAGATTTGAGCATAACCACTTTTTTCTCTTTTCTTTGGGTCATTAGAAGAAAAAGAGTCTTTTAGAATATTAATTCTGTTCTGGTTTGTTGTAATTATCTGATTGAAATAATTTTTATAACTCTGTTTTAATATATTTATTTGTTCATTTATAAAATTAAATTTTGACTCTATTGAGTTTTGTTCAAATAATTTGAATATATTATTTAGTTCATTCTCTTTATGTAGTAGTACATTTTTGAATCTATTTTGTAAATCCATATTCAAATTATCTAAATACATTCTATATTCATTAATATCAGGTAGTGCAATCTCAACTGCATTTGAAGGTGTAGCAGCTCTAACGTCAGCAACAAAATCTGATATTAAAAAATCTACTTCATGTCCAACAGCAGAAATTATTGGCTTTTGTGATTCAAAAATTGCAGTTGCAACAATCTCTTCATTAAAAGCCCAGAGATCTTCAACACTACCACCGCCCCTGCCAACAATAATTAAATCTACATCTAAAGTATTAGCATATTTAATTGAATTTGTTATATCAAATTTTGCATCATCTCCTTGAACCAAGGTTGGAACAAGTACAAGCTCAATCAATGGCCAACGATGTGTTGCTACTTTTTTCATATCTTCAATTGCAGCTCCAGTTGGGGAAGTTACCAGTGCAATTTTTTTAGGGTGCTTAGGAAGTGTCTTTTTGTATTCAGGATTAAAGTATCCTTTTTCTTGAAGTCTTTTCTTTAACTGTTCATAGGCTAAAGCCAAAGCACCTTGACCAGAAGGTTCAATTTTATTACATAAAAGTTGATAATTTCCTCTTGGTGTATAAACTGTAATTGTTCCAGATATAATTATCTTCTGACCAACTTCAAGTTGAAACTTTAAATATTTTGCATTTCCTCTAAACATAACACAAGAGATTGTAGAATTTTGATCTTTTATTGAAAAATATATATGACCAGAATTATGATAAGTTAAATTCGAAACTTCTCCTTCTACATAAACATTAATAAATGTAGTTTCAAGTAACGATTTTATTTGAGTATTTAAAGTTGAAACAGAAATTGCAGAGTTCAAAAAAGTCCTTCTAAGTTTAGCTAGAAAATTAAATTTTTCTAGCTATGATTAAAGTAGATATCTTCATTGAAAAAGCTTGAGTATGAATTGGTTCAAGACCAGCTTGTTTTAATTCTTTACAAAGATTTTCAGTAGTTAAAAATTCATCAATCGAGTTTGGTAAATAAGTATATGCTTCTTTGTTTTTTGAGATAAGTCCACCTAAAGTAGGTAGTACTTTATTCATATAAAATTCTGTTACATAATCAAGTGGATTAGTTTTTTCATTCTTTGTAAATTCAGAAATTACAACTAAGCCGTCTTTTTTTAGAACTCTTGCAAATTCATCAAAAGCTTCCTGTCTTTGAACTACATTTCGAATCCCATAAGAGATAGAGATGATATCAGCACTATTGCTATCTAATGGCATTTGTGCCGCCCCTGCCTCCACAAACTCTACGTCAGGTAACTTTTCTTTTGCTACGCCCATCATTCCAACACTAGGATCGACACCAATAACATTCTTTAAATCAATTCCGTTAGAAAGTGCAATTTTTTGCCAAAACTCAATCATATCACCTGTTCCACATGCAACATCAACAATTCTATCTAATTCATTTTTTCCATAAAAATTGTAAGCTAAGTTACAAGCTTTATTTCTCCAAGACTTATCAATTCCCATACTAAGAACTCTGTTTGCTATATCATAAGTTCCTGCGATATCATTAAACATTGATACGATTTTTTCTTGTTTACCCATATATATTCTTCCTAATTATTATAATAAATATTTACCAACGAAAAGACCACCAATAAAACCTACATTTAACATAAGTATTAAATATAAATACTTGATTTTACTTTCTTTCTCTGGTAATTGTTTTAATACTTTTTTTTGTTCTATTATTGAATCATCAAGTGATCTTCTCGCATAATCAATATTATCAAATGAATTACGTAAACTTAAGTCTGATAATTCAAGTCTTTCAACAATATCTTTTGCTTCTTTAAAAGTCATATCACTCATTTTTTTATATCAAGCCACTGATCTAAGTCATAAAATATTTTATTTAAAGTTCCTAGAACATAATCTTTAGCTTCTGTTTGAATTCGTCTAAAAAATAAAAACTTTCTTGCACTTTCAATGTCACCTAGTTCTTTTGCTTTCATAGCTTTTTTTGCAAAGTCAGTATTATTGTAAGCCATTTCCCAAACAGTACTTCCAAGATACCTACTCATCGTAATTACCTTGTCATTTTTAACTGCAAAATATTTTGGATCTTTTACTAAATCACAAAGTACCGAGTTACTATCCAAATATTTATGTCCGAAAAAATTAATAAACTGCTCTTCAATATATTCTTGTTCCATAGAAATAGCACGATTTAATGCAAATAAAACATTCTCTTCAGGATTCTGTTCTATTTTTTTAATTTTTTTCATTGTTGTAATTGCATTTTTCCCATCAAGTTCGCCATCACCTAAAGGAATAATCCACTTAATATTTCCAAATGAACCAACTTTTTTAATCTCTTCAAGAACTAAAGAAGAAGTTTTATTTCCACCAACATCAACAATTATTTCATGATTGTCATCCATTAAAATAAGCTCATCAAGTTCAGTAAGCCTATTTGTTCCTAACATTCTTTTATCACAAATTTCAGTTCTAGTAAAAGATTGGCTATCATTATTTTCATCATCGATTTCAATATAAGTGATTTTTTTACCGTGTTTTTTAAATAGATATGGAGCAATTACTTGCATTGCAACTGTTGACTTACCAACACCACCTTTAGTCTGTGGAATAATTATCATTGTTTAACCCTCATGATACTCATAGTTTATTACTCTTCATAAATTCGATAATCTTACCATGGAATCTACAATAAAGTTTATTTAAAGATATTTCAAACCCATAAAGTTCAGATATTTTATCGAAGTTTTCATTAATTCCATATTCACACCAAGCTTGTAGATCTTCATAACTTTCAAACTCAAATCCAAAGTGTTTAACTAACCTTTGTGTATATTTATCAACTACCATAAACTCTTGATGACAAGCGTAACATAAAATTGCGTCAGCAGTTTCAAGACCAATACCTTTTTGTTCTAAAAGCCACTCTTTTGAAACAGTGATGCAAAATGTTTCAAAGCTTCCAAATTCATCAATTATATTTTTAGCAAGCAATTTTAGTCTTACAGATTTTTGGTTTTTAAATCCACTTGGAGTAATTGCCAATACTAAAGTTTGGGTATCAACATCTCTTAATTTTTCTAAAGATACTATATCAAGCTTTTTTAAGTTTTCTAAAGATTTTTCGACATTTATCCATTTTGTATTTTGAGTTAAAATTGCACCAATTAAGATCTCAAAACTACTAGCACTTGGCCACCAAAATTCTGGATGATTCTCAAGAAGATTTTGATTTTTTAAAAACTCTAATAGTTCATAACTATTAGAAATATTAGTCGATAATTGCATCTGTTTTTATAAGCTCTTGTCTATCGCAAAGTTTTTTTAATTTAAAACTATTAACAGCTTTTCCATCTTCAATATCAGTAACCATTATTTGAAATATTGATTTACAAGAATTCGGGACTTCAAAATGTCCACCAAGTCCAGTTGTTGCTTTTTGAATTGGAACTTTTTTATCCATTCCAATTACATTGTCTCTACAACCTGTAAGTCCAATATCTGTTAGATACGAAGTTCCATCCATTATTTGTAAATCATCAGTTCCAACATGAGTATGAGTACCACAAATAGCACTAACTTCACCTTTTAACATCATAAGTATAACTCTTTTTTCACTTGTTGCTTCTGCATGAAAATCTATAAAAATATTTTTAATATCTTGTTCTTTTAAATCATCTACAAGTTTTCGTGCCCAATTAAAAGGATTTTCAACTGTTGGCATACAAAACTGTCCCATTAAATTTATTACAGCTAATTTCTCGTCATTAACTTCAAATACTTTTAATCCAGTACCAGGAATTCCGGGAGGATAATTATCAGGTCTTAATACATTTTTAGTTTCTAAAAGTACAAACATTTCTCTTTTTTTATCGAAAGAATGATTTCCCCCTGTTATAACATCTATTCCGGCTTTAAAAAGTTCATCACAATTTTTTGTTGTAAGTCCAAAACCATGACTTGCATTCTCACCATTTGCAATTACAAAATCAATGTTATATTCTGTTCTAATTTTAGATAAATTTTCTTTTATGATTTTTCGGCCAGGGCGACCTACAATGTCTCCAATAAATGCAATTCTCAAAATATATGTTCCTTAAAAAATGTCCCATTTTTTTAGGGACCTGTATTTTTCTGACTTCTTTTAGCAAGATAGCAAAGATACCTTTAAAGAAGCAAATCCTAAAGAGAGTAACAAGTTACTCTTGATTTTTGAATTGTATCTAGTGTATGGTTAGTTTTCTCTTTCTTTTCTCTCTTTTTTTGTCTTCAAAATATTTCTTATCATGAGTAATGCAAAGAAAATTCCAATTATCAAATTTATAATTGCCACACTCATATTTCCATCTTCATAAAAATTATAAGCAATTGCAAAACAGATAAATGAAATAATTAAGCACATTAATTCAAACCTTTCGCACAAATATCTGCTTGAGCAAAAACTAATTGAAAGTTATATCCTCCAAGTTCTCCAGTAATATCTAAACACTCTCCAAGAAAATATAAATCTTTTTGTTTTAAACTTTCAAAAGTTTCTTGATTTATTTCATCTGTGTTTATACCCCCACTTGTTACTTCCGCTTTTGAAAACCCAAAAGTACCAGCAGGTGCAAATTCATAATTTTTCAATACTTTTAACTTCTCTTTTTCTTCATTGGATAAAGAACTTACAGGCTTGTCTTCTAAAGAGATTGAATTTAAAAACTCTGTCATAAATCTTTTAGGCAATGGAAATGCCGTACTTATTTTTTTGTTCCCTTTTAAAAAATTATCTAATTTTTTCTTTGGAATAAAGTCAATACTCATTTTTCCTTTTTGCCAATAAAGTGATGAATTTAAAATAACTGGACCAGAACAACCTTTATGTGCAAAAAGAAAACTTCCTTCAAAAGTTTTATCCCCTACTTTTGTTTCCACCATACAAGATAATCCACTTAAATTTTTGAACCAAAATTGATCTTTTTGAACAGTAAATCCTACAAGTGCGGGTTTTGTTTTTTCAACAGTATGACCAAACTTTGAAGCCACATCAAAAGCAAGAGAAGAAGCTCCTAATGATTCAAAAGAGAGTCCACCACTTGCAATTACAACTTTCTTTGCTTCAATTATTTGTCTATTCGTTTTTATCTTAAAACCATTTTTATATTCTATATCCAAAACTTTTGTATCTAAAAACTTTTTTGTATGAGTAGTTAATTTTTCAAACATAGAGATAACATCTTTTGAACTATTACAAAAGTATGTTCCTTTTACAATTTTTGGATTTACTTTTGGATAAACGTCATTTTGATTTAAAAACTCTAGCAAGTCTTTATTTGAAAATTGATTTAATATATTTCTAGTAAACTCTTGATTCCCTAAATAATTTTTTTCACTCACAAATTGATTTGTAATATTACATTTAGCTCCACCACTAACTTTGATTTTTTCACCAACTTTTGAGTTTGACTCAATTATGCAGATTTTTTTATTTTTAATTTGTGAGGCAAACATCAAACCACTTGCCCCAGCTCCTATAACAGCAATATCGTAAATTATTCTTCGTCCTTTTTACATCTAAATATATTTATACCCTCTTTATATTCATATGTTAAAGAGTAGTTATTTGCTTTTAAAATATTATGAATAATATATAACCCTAGACCAAAAGAGTTTTCTATTTTTTCTTCATTGGCAAAAAATGGCTCATAATATTTTTCTAGATCATATTTTAATTTTTCGCCTTTATTTTCAAATACAATATCTTCATTTTCTGTTTTTATTTCAACTTTTTTATCCGGTGAATATTTAATTGCATTATCAATAAGGTTTTTCACGGCAAGTGAAAATAGTTTAAAGTTCACTTCAAGTTTCTTATTATCAAAATGACCTACTACCTCATCTTCTTCTACCATTAAAATATCTTTTGCATTGTCTAAAATATCATCTAAAAAATAATAGTTTTTTTCTATATTCTTACTTGAAGATATAAGCTCTTCAATAGATGCAAATTCATTTATCAATGATTCTAAACGAATAAATACTTCTTTTAATTTTTCGTCATTTTGTTCGTTTCTTTCAATTTCTGTTAAAAACTTCCCTTTTGTAATAGGAGTTTTAAGTTCATGCATAATATTTCGAATAAATACATTTCTAGCTTCTTTTATATCTTTTAATTTTCTTGCAGTTTTTTTAAATTCAATACCTAACATTGATACTTCATCTTTTCTATCACTATTACAACATTCAAAATCAAAATTCTCATCACCTAGAGTACTAACTTTATCTTTAAGAATTTTAAGTGGCATTAGTTTTCGAATAGTTACAATGAATGATAAAATTAAAGTAATTAATATTATGGCAAAGACTAAAATAATATAAATTTTAGAATTTTCTGTAATTTCATTTTTATCTTCAATTAAAAAAGTTTTACCTCTATTTTTTATATATATAAATTGTCTATCGTTTACTTGTAAAACTCGTAATAATGAATCTCTAAATCTTTTTTCTAAAATAATTTTTGTTTTTGGATTATAAGTAATCCCATCAATCGGACCTTTTTTAGTAAACAGTTCATAATTTAAAGCTGTAAAGTTGTCTTTGAATCTTCGATTAACACCACCTTTTCTAAAATGTTGTTTATAAATCATTTTAGCAACAGGTGCATATTTTTCAAAAAGATGATGTTCCATCTTTTTTTGACTTCCAAACATCATTATCCCAAAACTAATTATTACTAAGATAATTGATATTATAAAACTTACTGTTATTGTAAAAAATATTGATTGTCTATTCATTTGTAAATTTATACCCCATCCCTCTTATTGTATGAAGATAACTTGGTTCTTTTGGATTATCTTCAATTTTATGTCTAATTCTATTAATTATAACTGCTAAAGAACCTGAATTTTCATAATCAGCATTAAGTAAATCAGAGTTCTCAAATATATCTTCTCTACTTATTACAAATCCTTCTCTTTTTAACATTAAAGATAAGACTTCGTACTCAGCAGCTGTTAATTTAATATACTTTCCATTTTTTGTTATCTCTTTTTTATCAGTATTTAGATTAAAAAGAGATTCTTTTTCATCTTTTTCTTCTATTCCATTATGATTAAATCTTCTTAAAATAGTTTTAATTCTTACTTCTAATTCTCTGGGATCATATGGTTTGGGTAAGTAGTCATCAGCACCTAACTGTAAGGCTGTAACTTTATCTGTTATATCGCTTCTTGCACTTGATATAATAATTGGAATATCGAAATCTTTTACAATAGCCTTGCATACATCAAGTCCATCCATTCCAGGTAGTGTTAAATCTAATATAATTAAATCATACTTATAAAGTTTTAAACTACTTAGAGCCAAAAAAGGCTCTTCATAGTTTGTTACTTCTATATTGTATTGCTTTAAATATTGAGTTAGAACATCTGCTAATTCTAAATCATCTTCTACCATTGCAATTTGTATCAAAAATTCATCCTTTTTTGCATCATAGCCATTCTTTTGTCTTTTTTAAGTTCCATTAAAACTTTAAATTGTTCTTTTTGTTTTGGAGTTAGAATTTTATAAACTCTATCCATCATTTCTGCTTTAGATTCTATCATATTATCTCTTTTTTGTTTCATTATTTCGATGAATTTTGCTTTATCAAAACTGTCTTTTGTAAATGCAATATCTGGAGTAACTCTATTATTCATCATCTCTTTTTTTATCACACTAATCTTTTGTGTTTGTTCAGATGTTAAATTTAATTGTCTAAGCATCATCATTGGACCTCTTTGTCCTTTATTTGATTTCTTCATCATCATTTTTTGAGAACCTTGCATATTACAATTTGCACCTTGATTCATTCCTTTTTGCATCATACCTTGTCCATTACAAGCTGCATAAACTCCTGTTGTTAATAAACCTGCTAATCCAATTCCTACTAATAATTTTGTTTTCATTTTAAATCCTTTTTATTTGTTACAGTGAAATTATGACATGAGGGGTTTAATCATTTTTAAATCTTTTCTTAACACCACATTAATGACTCATATTCTTGCAATAAACACTATTTTATAATTGAAACTTATTATAAATATAAATTTTATTTAACTTGAAAAGTTTTTTTTGCTACAATAATAAAAAAACAAAAGGTTTATTATGTTTAGGCGTGATTTTTTTAAATTCTCTATTTTAACGGCAGCGGCTCTAACAACAGTAAATGCAAGTACAAATGAAAAAGTAAAAATAAACTCTATAAAAACAAAGGTTGCAATTTGTGGAGGTGGATTTGCTGGTCTTTCTTGTGCAAAACAATTAAAATCATTAAATCCCAACTTAGACGTTACTGTTATCGAAAAAAGAGCAAACTTTTCATCTTGTCCATTTTCAAATGCATGGTTAGGAGATATTAAAAACATTTCATATGAAGACTTAAATTATGACTATAATAGTGCTATTGAAAAATATGGTTATAATTTTGTAAATGCAACGATTAGTGATATAGATAAAGATAAAAAAATCATTACAACAGAAAATGGAACTATTGAATATGAGTATTTAGTCATGGCAGTAGGTATAGATTATAACTATAAAAAACTATTTAGGCGAGATGTAGAAAAAGCAAAAGATTGCCAAATTAAAGCCCCTGCTGGATTAAAGCCAGGAAGCGAACATATTAAATTAAAACGAATGATCAAAAACTTCAAAGGTGGTAACTTCGTAATATCTATTCCATCACAAGCATATAAATGTCCCCCTGCTCCATATGAAAGAGCTTGTATGATTGCAACGTATTTTAAAGAAAATAAAATAGATGGAAAAGTTATCATTATTGACCCAAGAGTGAAACCTGCAGCAAAACCAGAAAGGTTTACTCAAGCATTTAATGAATTCTATAAAGATATTATTGAATATAAATCAAATACAAAATTTAAAGATGTTGATTTTGATAAAAAAGAGATTTATGTAGAAAGCTTTAACAAAAAAACGCTAGTATTTGAAAAAATCACTTTGCCATTTGAAGAGGCATCTGTTATCCCTCCAAATATGGCGAATAAACTTATAAAAAAAGCTGGACTTGCAACATATGTAAACGGTTGGGCAAAACTTAGACAACCAACTTTTAGATCAGTATCACATGAAGATGTTTATATAATTGGTGATTCTCAAGGAGAATATCCTTATCCAAAATCTGCACAAATGGCAAACTCTTGTGGATATTTAGTTGCAGAAGAATTAGTAAATAGAATAAAAGGAAAAGGGTATAAATATAAAACCTATTTACCTGGAAATGTTTGTTATTCTATGGTAACAGCACATAAAGCTGTATCAATTAGTCACTTATATGAATTTACTGATAAGGTACATGTTACCTCTATTACTTCAGATATTGATACTTTTACAGCAGATGCAGCTGAAGGTTGGTATTTTGGTTTAATTGAAGATATTTTAGGAATTGAGAGTTTAAGATAACAGGTTTAACTCTCGATTTTTTCATTTATTTGATTCAAATATAATTATTATTTATGTATACTAATGATATTTAGTATAAAAGAAAAGTTATGAAATTATCTAATTTAATATTAAAAGCAATTTTTATTGTTTCAATCATTTCTATTTTATCCACATTCTTAATATCAATAATACTTCAATATAATACATTTATAAATGAGAGAAACTATATAAAAAAAGAGTTAGTTGAACTTAGAAAAGATGAAATAAAAAGAGAAGTTCTTAAAGTTTATAATCAAATAAAATATGAACAAAAAAAAATCAATCAAAAAAGTAGAGAAAAACTTAAACAAAGAGTTCAGCAAGCACATAATATAGCAACGGATATCTACAAAGAAAATAAAAAAAATAAAAGTGATAATGAGATTAAATATTTAATTATCACTGCTTTAAAAAATATTTCATTTAATGAAAAAAGAGCCTATTTTTTCATTAATTCAAATAAAGGTAAAGCTGTTTTATTTAATACAAAATCTTTAATAAATTTAAATAAAAATATTTGGAACCTTCAAGATAAAAAAGGGAACTTTTTAATTAGAAGACAAAGTAAAATTGCAACAGAAAAAGGTGAAGGTTATTTAACAAACTACTTTATAAAACCAGACTTAGATGATAATAAAGAGTATCCTAAATTATCTTTTATAAAAAACTTCGCTCCTTATAATTGGCATATAGGTATGGGCGAATACCTTGATGATATTATATATCAAACAAAAGAAAAAATGCTAAAAGAGATTTCATCTTTTCGTTTTGGAACAGATGGTTATATTTTTATTAATTCTTTAGAAAAAAAGGCTTTGGTTTTTGATGGTAAAAAATTAACACCTCCTAAAGATTACCCAAATGAAATACTTTTTAAAGAACAATTAGATGCAATAAAAAATAAAGATGGTGATTTTTTCTTTTATAAATTTAAAAAACTCAATACCATAGAAAAATTTCCTAAGATAGCATATGTAAAACTCTTTAAAGAATGGAATTGGATAGTCGGAACTGGTGTATATATTGATAATATTGATAAAGAAATTGCAAGACAAGAAGAAATATTTAAAAATGCCATTATAAAACAGACTGGTACAAGTATCCTAATCATCGCATTACTATCATTTATAGTATTTCTTGTTTCAAGTAAGATTTCTAAATATATTGATAAAAACATAATGTATCTTATTAAACAATTTAAAAATGCTTCAAAAGATCATAAATTGATTAGAACAAAAGAACTAAACTTTAAAGAGTTTTCCATTTTAGGGAAAAATTTAAATAAAACTTTATTTTCAAGAAATGAAACTGAAGTTAAATTAAAAAACTA
>CAJXPH010000074.1 GCA_913057765.1 uncultured Campylobacteraceae bacterium | reverse complement strand
TCTACACTATCCTCTTCGTCGGCAGCGTCAGATGTGTATAAGAGACAGATATCATATGGCATGATTATATCATAAAAATAACTACTTGGTATATTTCTCCCAAATAGTTTTTTCATCTAATGTTGCCCTATTTTTTAAAATCTCAAAAGGACTATATGCTTCTTTATATCCCATTGAAAAATGTTCTTTAATCCAATACCCTAAATAAATATAAGGGATGTTAAGCTCTTTTGCTATTTTAATTTGTGCCAAAATCGAAAATTTTCCTATTGATAAATCTTCATAATCATGATCATAAAAACAATATATTGAAGATATTGAGTTTTCTAAAATATCAACTAAAGCAACACCAATTAATTTGTTATTTCTTACATACAAAAATTCTTTAGTAAAATCATCTTTCCCTTGAACATAAGACCTATCATATTCAACAGGTTCAATAGGAGTATAAGGCCAGTCTTTTTTCTTACTCATATGAGAATGATACTTATCATATAGTTTTAAATGATCTAAAGTTAAAGTAGGTGCCTGAATATAAAGTTTTGTATCTAGATTTTTTTTAAATACTCTCTTTTCTGAACGTGAGAATTTATAATTTGCAATATCAATTCGCATAGAAGTACATTTTGTACAAGCTTTACATTCAGGAACAAAATGCATTTTACCAAAACGTCGCCACCCATGCTCAAGCATATTCTGATAGTCTTCTTTTTCACATTTATTGACATACCGATATCTAATATCTGATACTTCGTAACTAAAATAAGAACAATCTCTATTCTCTTCTACAAATTCGACATCACGTTCTAAAATATGCATAATTATTCGTTTATTTTTTCTTTTATTTCTTTTGCAACGGCAGTAATATTTTTCATTTTTTCACTATTTGATAAAGAATCATCAATCAAATGTTTTACAAAAGCACTACCAACGATTACGCCATCAACACCTTGCGATTTTTCTTTACATGTTTTTTCATCAACACCAAAACCAATATAAAGAGGTGTTTGGGAATATTTTTTAACAGTATCAATAATAGTAGTTAAATCTTCGCTTTTGCCACTTCCCGTAATACCTGCGTAAGCTACCATATAAATAAATTTTTGCGCATTTGAAACAACTTGCTTAATTCTATTTTCAGTATGAGTTGGTGCTACAAAAGAAATTTGAGCTTTATTATATTTTTGAAATAATGGTTCTAGTAACTTAGCTTCTTCATTTGGAACATCAGGAATAATCATTCCATTTACACCATATTCATCTGCTTTTTGTAAAAAATTTTCAATTCCATAATGATAAAATGGATTCATATATCCCATCCATAACATATCCATTTTTGGAGCTATTTGTGAACTAACTTCAAATAAATCTTTTAATTTAAAGCCATTATTTAGAGCAATTTGATTCGCTTTTTCAATAACTGGACCATCTGCTACAGGATCAGAAAAAGGTACTCCTAATTCTAATGTATCAACACCCACTTCTTTCATGCTTAAAGCTAAATCAACTGTAAAATTATTTTCGGGAATTGATGATGTAATATAACCAACTAATTTTTTCAATATAAAATCCTAATAAATATTTGATAAAGTATTTATTTTAGCGAATTTTATCTTGAATAGATATGAGTGAATATTTAATACTTATCTTTTAAAGAATCTCTAATCTTTAAAAATTCATCTAAATGCTCAAAGAAAATATCAATAAGTTTTGGATCAAAATGCTCAGCTCTTTCTTCTTTAAAAAGTCCAAAAATTCTATCATCATCCCAAGCTTTTTTATAACATCTATCACTACCTAAAGCATCAAATACATCAGCAAGAGCAGTAATTCTTCCATAGATATGAATATCTTCACCTGCTGTACCTTGTGGATAACCTTTTCCATTCCATTTTTCATGATGCTCATATGCCACAGTAGCTGCACATTTAAGTAAAGGTCTATTTGAGTGTTTTAACATTTCATAGCCTAAGGAAGCATGGGTATCCATGATTTTTCTTTCTTCATCATTAAATCGTCCAGGTTTATTTAGTACCGCATCGGGGATTGCAACCTTACCAATATCATGCATAGGGCTTGCTTGTTTTAACATTTCCGATTCTTGTTCAGAAAGGCCATAATATAATGCTAAAAGTTTTGAGTATTCTGCAACTCTTTTTACATGATTTCCAGTCTCTTTTGAACGACTCTCGCCTATTGCACCCATTGTAAAAACAACTTCCCTTTGTGTTTCTTCAATCTCTTTCCCTAATGCTTTTACTTCTTCAAGTTTAGTTTGTAATTCATCATATTCTTGTTGTTGTCTTTTGTCACTTCTTGCCATAATTTTATCTTGACGCCGAACATCTTTAATAAGTTTATCTGTAGTTTTTTCAAATTCCCTTTTTAATTCTTCTATTTCAGCAATTAATTTATTATCATGTATATCAGTATTTCTTCTAGCACTAGTTCTTCTTTCCTGTTCTACTTTATTATTGTCCATGCTATTCCCTATTTTACAACGATTTTATCATTTTTTTCTGAGTCAATAAACGCATTTGTACATCTTCTTAAAAGAATTTCTTCTGTATCTTTTCCTTCAATAAACATTGTCAAACCTATTGAGAAATTAATTGTAAAATTAAATACTTTTCTCTTTACATTTAATTTCGTCATTAAATTTTTAACTACTTCTAAATCTTGTTTTGTAGTAATTATATAAAATACTTCATTCTTATCATGAAAGACAATCCCATTTTTATTAAAACAATTTTTTATATATTTATATGTTCCATTAATAAAATTAGGAACGGAACTATTTTCTTCTATTGTTTCTAACATATCATCAAAATTATTTAGTTTTATCTTTGAAAGAACAAACCTATTCGATTCTTTTGATAGTTCTAAAGAAATTACTCTTTTTATATCCATGTTTTTATATTCAGCAGGGTTAATATCTGTTTTAGAATTAGGATTTGTAGACTTCAACTCTTCATTAAAAGAATGACTTATTTCACCATACTGTTTTATATAACCGTTTAACTTATTCTGTAATTTTGAATTTTGTGAATAACTTTCACTTAATGCTTCTTCATATTTCTTTATTTTTTCTTTATTCTGTCCAAAACTCTCTTTTGTTTTTCTATGCTCTGAAACATTTTCTAAAAGCTTATTTCTTGCAATCTTAATAGTGTATTGAAGATTATCAGACAAAGAATCATTTTGATCCATAATTCCATTACCCATATTATCAGCTAGTTTTATGGTTTTTTCATATCTTCTATTGAGCTTTTTGTATTCTTTAAGAAGTTTATAGTACTCATCAATTCCTATTCCTTCATCATATACTTTATGTAACTCTTTTAGAATTTCATCGCCATGCTCAATGATTCTTTCTTCTTTTGACTTTCTCATGCAAATCCTATTTTTCTACTAATGTAAAGTTCAAATCCTCAAAATCTTCTTTGAAATCTTCACCTGCTTCAATAGCAGATTCATTTTCTCCATCATAAATCCAATTAATTTCAATTTTTTTGCCACCATTATGTGCTTCTTCTAATAAATCAAAGAAATCAAAGAAAAGTTTTGAACTACTTGAATTAAAATATATTATTTCTAAATTTACAATTGTTGTTTCTTGTTCATTTCCATTAAAATACTCTTCAACCCAATCCATCATTGGTTTATAAAACTCAAATGTATTTTCAGGATAAGATTTTCCAACCAATTCAAATACACCTTTTTGTGCATCTAGATTAATTAATGGTGTGTATTTCGTTTCGTCTATATTTAAATTTTCCATATTATTTTTCCTTATTAATATTTATTCTTGATATAAAATGAAAATAATATTTATCTTCATTAATTGTTTTAAATTCATATTTTACTTCATCACTTCGTTTTGCAATTTCATAAAAACCAATTCCTCCACCTTTTCCATGTTTATCTTTACCACTTCGCCTAAGTTCTCTATATTTTTTCTTTAATTCATCTCGACTAAGCAGTTGAATTTCACTAAGTTTTGGTTCGATTTTGTCCTTATCATCCTGTCCAATAACATTTTGACTATGAATATAATAATTTCCGTGTTCATCTTTGCCTACAACAATTAAACCTTCAGATTTCACTTCTTTACAATCAGGACGTTTGTTTTTTGAGTAATTCATTACATTTTGAGATAACTCAATAAATATAGTAAAAATGTTATTTGAAACACCCATATTAAGATCATTGTATTCAGCCTCTTTTTCTAAGGCTTCAGTCATCCCGGCAATTAAAGTTTGGGTTAAAAACCCTCCATAAGATAAAAAAATAATGCCATCTTTTTCAACCATATTTTGTATATTGTCAACGTTCATCTTCATCCTTTACTTCTAGTTCTTTAACTGCCCTTGCAAACATTTGAAAGGATACAGGCTTCTTCAAAATCTTTTTTACACCAATTTTCATTGCCCCAATAAGTTCTTTTTTATCTACTATTGATGTTACCAAAATTATATTTATACTAGGATTTAGTTCTATCATTAGTCTTGCAGCTTCATTGCCTTTCATATTAGGCATTTCTAAATCCATAATAATATAATCATATTCTATTTTTTTAAATCTTTCAACAGCTATTTCTCCATCTTCAGCTTCATGAATTACTTTAAAATTTAATTCTTCAAGAAAATTACTGAGTTTTTTTCGTGCAATTTTAGAATCATCTACAACTAAAAACCTCTTGCTCATCATATCACCCAACTTTCATTTTTATTTTGAGTATTATTATTTATTTTTCCTATTTTTATACCAACTATTGAAACATCATCATTACGTTCTTCCTCTTTTTGATAAGATTGCATTTCATTTAAAAGAACCTCTTGTTGGTCAGCAAAACTATAATCTTTATACTCTTCTAGAATTTTTTGGAATCGTTTTTTCCCAAATGGGAAGCCTTTTTCTCCTCCATTTTGATCAAAATAACCGTCAGTACTAAGATAAATTTGCATTCCCTCTTTTGCTTCAAGTAAATGTTCATTAAACTCATAATCAGCGTCTGATTTTTTATACCCTATAGAGTGTCTATTCCCACGTATGGTTTTAAATTCTCCATCCTCAATATAAAACAATGGTAACTCTGCCCCTGCAAAACGAATGATTCGTTCACGTCTATTGTAATACAACACCGCTCCATCAAATCCTGCATTTGAAATTGCATTTTCATCTTCTTGTTTAAGTAGTTTTTTCATTGTTTGATTAAAATACTGTAAAATCCAAGCAGGACTTACTTCTAAATTCTCATCACTGGCAATAATTGCTGAGACTTGTCTCTCAATTGCTTTTACAAGCATCGTTACAAAAGCTCCAGGAACACCATGTCCTGTACAATCAATCACCATTAAAAGACACTCATTATCATTACGTAATTCATCAAATAGATAAATATCACCTCCAACAATATCTTTTGGATGCCAAATAGTAAAATAATCATCGTAATATTTTCTAAACAAATCATTTGACGGAATTAAAGAGTGTTGAATTAAAGATGCATACTCAATTGAGGATTGTGTATGTTTATGAATTCTACGAATCTCATCTTCAATATTTTTTTGATCCGTAATATCAACTACCATGCCAATAAAAGCCTCATCCCCATCATATAAAATAGGTTTGACTGAAAGTAGTCCAATAAACTCTTTTCCTGTTTTTGTTTTATATTTCTCCTCAAGATTTTCAACATAACCTTGATCTTTCATAATAGTTAAAATTTCGTCTTTTTGATCTACACTTGTATATACACTATCAATGCTACTTCCAACCAATTTTTCAATTGGAGTTTCATACTGCTTACTTGCGTAGTCATTTGCATAAAGAATAGTTCTATCTTTTTTTGAAGTAATAAGTACCGGAAGCATAATATTAGAAAGGATTGTTTCAATATTTTTTCTAATACTTTCAATTTCTGTAATATCTGTAAATACAGCAACTTCAAGTGTTTCTCCAGCAAACTCGAACCGGTCAGAAGTTATTGTGAAAATATGACTTACTCCATCACGCTCGATAATAGCTTTATGAATTTGTTCAGGTCGTGAATAAACATACTCAATCCATTTTTCTTCACCCATCATTTTTTGGATAAACTCTTTTGGTGCATCAATATCAAAAGTATCACAAATACAATCTCCAAAGTTTTCTAAAAACTCTTCAACACAATCAATTTCATAAAAATCAAAGAAAGATTTATTAGCAGTACGCAACTTTATCCCATCAGTTGAAATAACTATATTACTTTGTGAGTTCATTATTGAGTCAGTATATTGTTTTTGATCAGCAATAGCTTCTTGTGCACGTTTATTTTCATCAATGTCAATATTTACACCATTGAATCGTATAGGTTTACCTTTTTCATCATATTCAGCAATTCTACCAATTGCAGTTGACCACATCCATGTTCCATCTGCTCTACGCATACGATAATCAACTTTATAAAGGTCTGTTTCTCCATTTATATGTGCAGTTATAATTTCATTTGTTCTTTTTGCATCATCTGGATGTAGAAGATGTTCCCAGAAGGCAAGCCCTTCTTTAAAAGGTTTAAACATTTTATCTTCAAATCCTGGCATTAATACTTCTTTTGCATCATAACCTAACATCTGAACAAAAATATCATTAACAAATAAATCTCCTAGTTGAGGATTAAAATTCCAAAAACCTAAATTTGCATATTGTGATACAAAAGTCATTTGTTCTGTATTTTCTTTTATTAATTGTTCTAATGCTCGTTGTTCTGTTACGTCAAATAAAACACCATCCAGCCATAAGATATCATCATCTGATTTCGAAGCTTGCCCTTGACTTCTAACCCATTTAATTACACCATTTTTATCTATAACTCGGTAATCAACTAAAAACTTTTTACCCTTATCAATTTGTTCTTGTATAAGTTTTGCAATAGGTTCAATATCATCTTTGTACATAATATCAGCAAATGAACGTACACTATTATTTATAAAGTCTGAAACAGGATAACCACTTAGTTTTTCAATCTCAGAACTAATATAGAACATTGTCCAGTCTGCATCAACTTTACATCTATAAATTACACCAGGTACGTTTGAAGCCATTGAAGAGAATTGTTGTTGTTGTTTTTTTAATTCAGAGGTTCTTTCTTCCACTTTAATTTCAAGATTTTCACTTAATGCTTCGACCTCTTTTCTTGATGTGATATCTTGGCGAATGGCACTATACCCCATGATATTATTTTCATCATCAAACTCAGGAGTAATAACCACCTCAACCCAATAAAAAGAACCATTCTTTCTTCTATTTTTTACTTCGCCTCTCCATATTTTTCCAGATTTAATTGTTTTCCACAAGTCTACAAAAACTTCTTTGGGGGTATCAGGGTGTCGTACGGTACTATGTGGTTTACCAATAAGTTCTTCACTCGAATAACCCGAAATATCACGAAATGCTTTACTAGCATAAGTTACTCGACCTTTTAAATCACTTCGTGATGCAATAACATTTTCATCAAAAGAACTAAGTAACTTACTCAAATCATTATTAGCTTTAAGGACACTTCGTGTTGCTTTTTCACCAAGAATAATTAACATAATAGTTGCCATAACAGTCAAAAGAAGGGTTAACCCTGTAATAATCAATAGATTTTGACGTAAAATATAAAATCCAGATAAAGCTTCTTTAACATCTACTTCAGTTGTTAAACCAAAACCAAACTCGTTATACCAAATCCATGCACCGAAAACATTTACTCCTCGATAATCTCTATATCCTTCAATATCAGAATGTACTTTACTATAGACACTTACTGTTTTTTTATCTAAAGATAAAGCACTCTGTGCCATTTTAGTAAGTGGTCGTTTTTCAATATCTATAGTTGGAGTAAAGCCATCAATTAAATTACCTCCAGGATCTTTAATTTGTATTTTTTCATACTCTTTCTCATTTGCTTTTAAAAGTCCAATATTCATTAATTCATTTCTAAACCGACTTTTTGTTAGCATAAAAGCATCTCTACTAAAAAGATAACTCTCACCAGATTGTCCAATACGTCCAGATTGTATAATATTAGAAAATTTACCTTCAACATCTAAACGTTGAGTCATAATAGCAATGACGTTACCATCTTTATCTTGTATTGGAATTGCAAAAAACATTGTATGTTCTTTATTATTCTCTTTTTTCATCTTAATTGCTACATCAGTTTCTATAGGAGGAATAAAAACAGTTTCACCTTTTAAAACTTTTTCAAGTAACTTCTCATTATATTTAGCAATAAGATTTATTGTTCCTATATTATTATCACGTTTTGAAGCAATACTAATGTAGTCTTTGTCAATAATAAAGAAACCTAAACTACCAAATTCTTTTTTTCTTTTTTCAAAAAACTCACGTACTTTTTTAAGCTCTTTTGAGGATCTTAATACATTGGCATCTTTTTTCAATTTTAATAAATCTTTTGTAACTTTTACAAGCTCAGCATCTCTCCCCATTTGTAATAAAAAGTTTTTACGTTCAACCATCCACGTATCTAATCTATCTTGGGTAGTTTTTAATACAAACTCTAAATCACTTTTTGTTGCTAATAATGTTTCTTTTTTATTCTCAGTTAAAGTTAAAAATACAAGAATAGAAAGCATAAATATAATTACACTAAGAATAATTAATGAAATGATCCTAAATTTTACAGAACCAAAACTTTTTGCAATAAAATCATTAGAAATAAATCTAGTAATAATCAATAAAATAAGAAGTAGAAAGAGGAAAACACCTACGGTTGTAATAATTAACCACCAAGTATTTTTATCATTTTTCTTAGTTTCGATACCATTAATGATTCTTTCATTACGCTTTTCTATTAACCATTTAGATTTAATCTTATTTATCTGGTGTACGGGGATATCTTTAAGTGCTTTATTTAAAATATCTCTTAGAATTGGTTTATCAATATGAGAGAAAAAGTGAATTGGCGCAGCTGAAAAACTCTTTTGAGCTATTCCTTTTAACCCAACAATCAATTCTTCTTGACTTTTATATTCTACTGCAATCTGCCCATCATATAAAGCATCTACTTCTCCTCTTAAAACACGTCTAATTGAATCACTTAAGTCTCTTGTTTCTATAATTTGAATTTGTGGGAACTTTTCTCTAATTTTTGGAATTGTCCCAAAGCCTTTAGGTATTGCCACTTGTTTACCAATTAAATCATTCATTGAATTAATTTGGGTATTATCTTCACGGATATAAATAGAATCAAGCATCTTATAATAGCTTTGAGAAAATAGTCCATAAGTTGCTCGTTCATCTGTATAATAAGTTGCAGGTAATAAATCAAGTTCCTTTCTTTTAAACTTTTCTAATAAAGGATCCCATAAATCATTTACAACTTCAATATTTAAACCTGTTTTTTCGACTATTAATCTAAGTATATCTCCTGTTATTCCATCAAAATCTTTTCCTCCATGAGAAAAAATAACCGGAGCCCACTCTTCAATACCAACTTTTACAACATTATCTCTTATCCATCTTTTTTCTTCTTTTGTCAAATCAACCAATTTATTTTTTACCTGAGAATTATTAAATAACCATTTATTCTCAATAGTATCTATTTCTTCGTCACTTAATGATCTAAGTGCTTTATTTAGTATTGAAACAAGTTCGGGCCAATCTTTTCTAATTCCCATATTTAAAGGAAGTGATCCTCCTTCCCAACCAAGAGTTCCTCCTACTACTACGTTATTAATTTTATGTTTACTCTTATAGTAATTAACAACTGCAGTTAAATCAAGTAAGGCATCAGCTTTTCCAAATGAAACTGCTTCAATACACTCTAATGTATTATTTAATTTTAATAATTTAATTTTAGGATATTCTTTTAACTTCTCTTCATAATAAAAACCTTTTGGAACTGCAAATGTTTTACCAAAAAGTTCTTCTGTTCTAGTAATTGGCTTTTCACCTTTTCTTATGAATAAAGATTGATATAGTTCACTATATGGATTAGTAAAATTTAAAAACTTCTCTCGTTTGGGAGACTTAACGATATTTAACATTACATCAATATCTTTCTTTTTTACCATATTCATAAATTCATCCCAAGTAGGACCACTTATAAACTCTACATCTAAACCAGCTTTCTGGGTTAAAGCTTTTATATAGTCAATAGAAAGACCTCTTGCCCTTCCTTTTTCATAAAAGTTATATGGAGCCCAAGACTTCTCATTATGCACTTTTATTTTAGGATGATTAGAAATCCAAATTCTTTCTTCTTTTGTTAAATTAAGTTTTTGTTTCTTTTCATATTCATTTGAGATAATCCATTTCTCTCTAATTTTTCTTAATTCTTTATAAGGTATCTGCTCTAAAGCTTTTTCAATAATTGATACTAATTCTTTCTTTTTCCCATTCATAGCAATAGAGATTGAAAAAGGAGGAAAATCTTTATACTCTAATTCAAAAAGGATACTTAAGTCAGTAGAAAAGGATTTATTTAAAATATATTCTGTATTTGCTCTATTATTTACATAATAATCTGCTTTACCAGAACGAATTGCTTCAAAACCTTCATCATTATTATGTATATGTACTTTTCTTATTTCTGGAAATTTACTTAAATAGTTATCCTGTGCATAACCTTTTACAACAGCAACCTTTTTTCCAAATAAATCTTCAATTTTACTAGTTGAATTTTCATTTGATTTACCTATTATTACAAAAGGAGTTTTTAATACCGATTTCGTTTTTACAATATTTGATTCTTTTCCCAAATCAAGAGAGGTTGGAAAAGTTGTTAAAATATCCATTTCTTCATCTTCCAAGCTATTAATCATTGAATTATAAGAATTAAACCCATCCACATAATTTATTTTTAGTCCAGCTGATTTTAATATATATTCTAAAAGTTCATATAAATAACCCTGTTTAAATGGTTTATTTAGAGTAAAAGGTGGCTCATCAAAAAACTTTATTACATTTACAGTTGAATTATTTTTTATCCACTTATGTTCTTTCATACTTAATACCAATGAAGAATCTACTTTTTTACTATAATCTTTATTCTGAAGTTTGATTAAATCATCTTTAGGTATCATTTTAAATATTTTGTTCATTATAGAGTATAGTTCAGGATGTTTTTTACTTGTTCCTACAGAAACTTCACTATACCTGTCTCTTATACACATCTGACGCTGCCGACGAAGAGGATAGTGTAGAT
>CAJXPH010000073.1 GCA_913057765.1 uncultured Campylobacteraceae bacterium | reverse complement strand
CTACACTATCCTCTTCGTCGGCAGCGTCAGATGTGTATAAGAGACAGATATTAATTAAATTACGAAAGAGAGTTAATCATATCTTTTGTAACTTCTGAAACATCTTTTGTTCCATCAAGTTCAGTAAATACATTCATTTTTGTATAAAAATCAATTAATGGTGCAGTTTGTGAATGATAAGCTTCTAATCTACTTTTTACAGTCTCAGCGTTGTCATCTTTTCTAGTGATAAGCTCTCCACTACAATAATCACATACATTTTCTTCTTTTGAAGGATTAAACTCTACATGGAAAGATGCTCCACATTTTGAACATATTCTTCTTCCTGTAATTCTTCCAACAATAAATTCATCAGGAACATTTAAAGAGATTACTTTGTCAAGTGAAATTTCCATATTTGACATTAATTCATTTAAAGACTCTGCTTGAGGTAATGTTCGTGGAAAACCATCAAGGATAAAACCTTCTTTACAGTCAGACTCAGCTAATCTATCTTTGATAATACCAATAATAGTTGAATCAGGAACTAATTTTCCTTCATCCATAAACTTTTTTGCTTCCATCCCCATATCTGTTTTGTCAGCAATTGCAGCTCTTAAAATATCACCAGTTGAAATTTGTGGAATATTATACTTTTCAATTAAAAACTTTGCTTGTGTTCCTTTTCCAGCACCAGGTGCTCCAAACAACATTAAATTCATATTTTTTCCCTTAGTTTTTTTGTATTGTATTCAAAAAGCATTTAATAGTACATAAATAATTAAAATGACTTTCGATATAATTACATCTTCTAAATTAACTAAGGGTATAAATGAAAAAACTATTTTTAATTATTGGCGCACCTGGAAGTGGTAAAACTACAGATGCAGAACTAATTGCGCAGAAACATAAAAATATTACACACTATTCAACTGGAGATATGTTTAGAGCAGAAGTTGCAAGTGGCTCAGAACGAGGTTCTATAATTGATAAATATATTAGTGCAGGAAATATTGTACCAATAGATATTGCCATTGAAACTATCGTAGGTGCAATTAAAAAAGCTCCAAATGATCTTGTTATAATTGATGGATACCCAAGAAGTGGTGAGCAAATGAGTGAACTTGATAAGTATTTAGCTAAAGAAGATGAAGTTGAATTAATGAATGTTATTGAAGTTGAAGTGTCTCGTGAAACTGCATTCCAAAGGGTACTTGGACGTGCAGCAGATGCTGAAGTTGTTAGAGCTGATGACAATGAAGAAGTATTTTTAAATAGAATGAAATTATTTACTGACCCTTTATCAGACATTCAAGCTTTCTATACAGAAAGAAATCTCTTAAAAGTAATCAGTGGGGAAGGTACTATTGATCAAATTGTAAGTGAAATGGATACATTTATTCAATCAAGAGTTTCATAGGCAATCAAAAAACTTTTATTCAGTAATAATTTAAACTTAAGTTACAAAAGGGGGATCTCAATGATTCCCCTTTTGCTTTCTTAAATGAAGAACTAAAAAAATAATAAATAAGCCTTTTTAATTATTTCTTGATTACTTAATCAATAAAAACATTAATTATTTTATTAAATAACTATTTTTATAAAAATCAGTATATTTAATATTCCCATATACGATTGACAAATCAATAATAATATTATAGTATGTTACTATTAGTAAAAATAATAACTTTGAACAAAAAATTATTTTAGGGATAAATCATGTTTAAAAATCTATCAATAAAGAGTAAGTTGACTATACTCGTACTTCTTCCAACCTTGTTTATTATTATACTTGCATTTAAATCAGTTAAATCCGACTATAGTAATGTAAATAAATTATCAGACCTAAAAAGTGGAGTAACTTTATCCACAAAATTGTCTGCATTAGTCCATGAAACACAAAAAGAACGTGGAATGACCGCAGGATATTTGGGAAGTAAAGGTAAAAAATTTGCTGATACTTTACCAAAACAAAGAATATTAACTAACAAGAGATTAACTGACTTAAAGAATTTTATTAAAACTATTGATATTAAAGCAATTAGTAGTGATATGGACAAATCTTTAAATCTTGCAATGTCAGATATATCAAAGATTACTGATATTAGAAAAAATGTAACTAATCTATCTTTACCTTTGGGAAAAGCTTTAGGTTATTATACAAAGATGAATGCGAAATATTTAAATGTAGTTATTGAGATTTCTAAAATTTCAACTTCACCAAATGTTACCAAACAATTAGTAGCATATTCAAATTTTCTATTAAGTAAAGAAAGAGCTGGAATTGAACGTGCGGTGGGAACAAATACTCTTGCAAAAGATAAATTTGGTAAGGGAATGAGAATTAAATTTAGTAATTTAATTTCTGCACAAGATTCATTTATGAATAACTTTTTAAGATATGCATCACTTGATGCAAAAAAGTTTTATGATAATACTTTAAAAGGTAAAGATGTTGATGAAGTAAATAGAATTAGAAAAACTTTATTATTCTCTGCAAAAAAACATGAGATAGTGTCTGGAATGAAAAATGTAGTTGGTTATGGTGGATTAATTCATAACTTTAAAAACTATGTAATCAGAGGGAAAGATAAGCATTCAAAAAAAGTAAAAGTTCTATATGCGAAATTACTAGTAAATATAAAAGAATATAAGTCTTTAGATAATGTTACAAAAAAAGAACTTGCTTTACTTTCTGATATTGAAAAAGTTTTTGGTACTTATTTCAATGGTTTACCTAAAGTGGTAAAAGCAGTTGAAGAAGATATGTCTGTTAAACTTCTTGATAAGGTCGTTAAAGTAAGTGATGGTCCAGCTGTAAAAGCTTTAAATACTTTGAGTCAAAGTCTTTTTAGTGATGAAGCTACGTATTGGTTTACAACTATAACAAAAAAGATTAATTTACTAAAAAAAATAGATGATTATTTATCAAAAGAATTGCTTATTACTATTAATAAAGAATACAAATCTTCAAATAATGATTTTTATCTAGTATTAATATCAACTGCAATTGCTGTGTTAGGTTTATTCATCTTATCAATGATTATGTTAAAAGGTATTAGTACGTCTCTTTTAGACTTTAAAGATGGTTTATTAAGTTTCTTTAAATATTTAAATAAAGAGGATAATGAAGTTTCTATACTAAAAGAATCTGGCGATGAAATAGGTGAAATGGCAAAAGTAGTTAATGAAAATATCGAAAAAGTTAAAGTTGGTATTGAGGAAGAAAAAACAGTTATTGCAAAAACTATTGAAGTTTTAAAAGAATTTGAAGAGGGTGATTTATCTAAAAGAGTAGATATTACAGTTTCTGATGAAGCACTAAATGAATTGACTTCTTTATTAGATCAAATGGGAAATAACTTAGAAAAGAATATTGATAATGTTTTAAAAGTATTAGAAGAATATTCATCTTATAATTATCTAAATAAGGTTGAAACTTCTAATTTAAAATCTCATCTAAAAAGATTAGGCACTGGAGTAAATACTCTTGGTGATTCAGTTACTGAAATGCTAGTTTTAAATAAGAGAACAGGGTTAACACTTGACTCTTCTTCAGATATATTATTAAATAATGTAAAAACGATGAATCAATCAACCAACGAAGCTGCAGCATCATTAGAAGAAACATCTGCGGCACTTGAAGAAATTACAAGTACGATTGCAAGTAACAATGAGTCAATAAGTAAAATGTCAAAATATGCTGAAGAATTAAATGGTAAGACTACTTATGGACAAGAGCAAGCAAATGAAACAATGAATTCTATGTCAGAAATTAATGAACAAGTAAGTGCAATTAACGATTCTATTGGTGTTATTGATCAAATAGCATTCCAAACAAATATTTTATCACTTAACGCTGCAGTTGAAGCAGCAACAGCCGGTGAAGCTGGAAAAGGATTTGCTGTTGTTGCTCAAGAAGTAAGAAACCTTGCATCAAGAAGTGCTGAAGCAGCAAAAGAGATTAAAGATATTGTAGAAAATGCTAATGAAAAAGCTAATGAAGGTAAAAGCATTGCTGAGAATATGATAAAAGGCTATTCTGAGTTAAATGAAAATATAACGAAAACGATTGATTTAATCAGTGATGTTGAAACATCTTCAAGAGAACAGCAATCTGGAATTGAGCAAATAAATGATTCTGTTGCTAGACAAGATCATCAAACTCAACAAATTGCTAGTGCAGCAAGCGAAACTTATGATATAGCTATAAGTACATCAAGTATTTCTAAACAGATTGTTGAAAGAGCTAATGAAAAAGAATTTGATGGTAAAGATGAAATAGTTGATAGACGAGAAAGAGATATTAACCCTTCTTACCCTGGTAGAGAAAAAAGAAGTTCAGAAAGAGAAATTAAAAAATTTCATAATAACTAGATGATATTAAAAAAGATTAAGGCTTAGTATAGAAATTAAATTTCCAACCTTTATCTTTTGAATATTTGGCAAGATTGTAATCTTGCCAAACTTTTTTACATTTTTTGTTCCCTTTTAAATACCCTTCTTTCGCAAACTGATGAGCTCTTCCAAAATTTGGAAATACTCCTTTACCACTTGCATACATAAAAGCTAAATTACACTGTGCATCAATAAGGCCTTGTTTAGATGCTTTTTCAAAAAGAGTCACTGCTTGTTTGTAATCTGTCTCTACAATCACTCCATTTGCAAAAAATTGACCTATCATATTTTGAGCAGGGGCATAGTTTTCATTAGAAGCTTTAACAAATGTATTAAATGCTTGTGTTAAGTCATAGTAGGGTGATTTCTTTGATAAAAACAACTTGCCTAGGTAATATGTAGATTTGTGATGATTTAGCTTAGAAGCTCTCTCTAAGAGCTTTTTTGATTTGGAAAGACTTCTTTTTATATTTTTGCCACTTGAATAAATCATTGCAAGTCTAAACATTGATTGTATATCATTTTGTTTTGCAAGAGTTTTATAAGTAGATAATGCTTTCATGACACCAAATTCTTTTTCTACCTGCCTTGCTTCTTGAAATGTCATTGCGTTTAAACTATAAGCTAAAATAGTTAATGCAATAACTTTTTTTATCATCGTATCTCTTTTGGTATATTAGGATTAAGAGTAGTAGTGATTTCATAGCTAATTGTATTTTGAAGTTTTGCAAGTTCTCTAACATCTTCAAAAATGCAAATTTCATCTTCATCACTATTTACAGAAATATTATCCATTGATACTCTTCCTAAAATTTCATGACCTTTTGGAGTTATATATTTTTGCGTTCCATCTAGTCTTAAAAACCCATCTCCATATCCAAGATTATATGTAGAAATTTTCATATCTTTTTTTGCTAAATACTTTCCTCCATAGCCTACTTTTTCATTTTTTTTAATGTTTCTTGTAGAAATTTTATCTGCCCAAAGTGACATTACAGGTTTTAAATTTGGGTTGGAAAAAATTATATTTGTTTCTAAATACCCATATTGGGCGATACCAACTCTTACTATGTCTTCATCGTAATTATTAAATCTAAATAAAGCCGATGAATTAGCAGAATGAAACTTAGGAATTGGTAATAAAAGTTTTTCACATATTATTTTTGTGTCACTTTTTACCTGTTTAAAAACTGACCTTTGCCAGAAAAACTCGCATGAAAGCTCATCTGCACTTCTATAGTGTGTTAGGATACCAGTTAGATTTAGTTTTTTGTTATAAATCCCATGAATAGCCTCTTCGAGCCTTTCTACTGAAATTCCATTACGATGCATACCTGTGTCCACTTTTAAGTGAACATTCGTATTTTCGGGTAACCTTTGAATATCTTCTAAACTATTGATAACAATGTGAAAAGAATGTGAATAAGTCTTTAAATTATTATCAGCAAGAATTAAGATTTGCCTAAAAAATGTCTCAATTTGTCTTGCTTCTTCAACAGTTCTTACCACTGCCTTCTCTATTCCAAACTCATTTGCAAGCTTCGCAATCTCTAAAAGTCCATGACCATATGCATTGTCTTTTAATACAACAGCAACTTTTTCTTTTGATCCCGCATGCTCTGAAATGATTTTTAGATTGTGAAAATAGTTAGATTTGTTTAAAACAATTTTTGCCAAAGATTATGCCTCAAGATTTTTGAAATAATTTAGTAGAAGGATAGCATCTTTTTCGTTTAAGATTTCTTTCAATTCTTCTAAATTTGCATTTTTAATATTTTCAAATGTACCAAAATATAAAAGAAGTTTTTTAACTTTTGCTTCACCAATTCCTTTTATTTGTAAAAGTGAAATTTGAGTATCTTCTTTTCTTTTTTGTTTTTTATGAAATGTAATTGCAAATCTATGTGCTTCATCTCTAAGTCTTTGAACAAATTGTAATCTCTTATCTGAAGTTACAAGTTCAAGTTTTAGAATTTCTCCAGCTCTTTCATAAAAAAGTATATCTTTTGCACTTCCTTTAGCTCTGTGAGCTTTAAAATCAAGTTTTTCCTTAGCAATGGCAATGATATCAAGATTTACTCCACATGAGTCTCTTATGTCACGTGCAAGCTTTAATAAAGTCTCTCCTCCATCAATAACCCACATATCAGGAGCAGGATTTTTTTCAAAACTATTAACTCTTCTCATCAGAGTTTCTCTCATTTGAGCATATTCATCTTTTGCTTCAAGGTTGTAGTGTCTAAAATCTGACTTTACAAATTTTTCTTCCCATGTAACCATTGCTCCAACTGTGGCTTGTCCCATCATATGTGAGTTGTCAAAACATTCAAATCTAGTAGGAGTTTTTTCAAGACTAAATAAAAGTTTCAAGTCATTGTAAAGAGAACTTTCTGATGTAATATTAGAAAGTCTAAGAAGTTCATCACAATTGTTATGTGCAACTTGTATTATATCTTTCTTTTTTCCTCTTTTAGGAGTAATAATACTAATACTTTTTGAGAACCTTTGTTTTATAAAATCTTCTATATCTTCTTTTTCTTCAATTTCATCTGCAATTAGGATTTCACTAGGAAGTAGGGGTATTTCATTATCATAGTAATTTATAATAGCTCTTTTATATGCTTCATTTATATCTATGTTTATATCATCTTTATTTTGTTTAATATAGTTGTGGTTACTTGAAGCTAGTTTTCCATCTCTAAAGAACATTCTTACTAGAACTGCTTTATTGTTTACTGCTTTTATTGCAAATAGATCTAAGTTTTCATTTGTAGCTAAATCCATACCTGTTTGGATTTCTGATTTTTTGATTGTTTTAATTCTATCTCGTAGTTTTAGAGCTTCTTCAAATCTAAATTCTGTGCTGTATTCTTCCATTCTTATATTTAGTTTTGAGACAAGTTTATTTTTATTGTAAATGAAACCTAAAGCCTCATCTACAAGTTTTGCATAATCTTCTTTTGAAATCTTACCTTCACATGGAGCATGACATTTATTTATTTGATGGAAAAGACAAGCTTCTTTTCCTTTGATACAAGACTTCTTTTGAACTAGTGGAACTATTTCATATATAGAATCTAACATATCCCTTGCACCTGTTGAATATGGTCCAAAGTATTTGATATTTTTTTCTTTTAAAACTTTTCGTGTAATTTCTAATCTAGGGAAATCTTCATTTTTATTTATATAAATGTATGGATATGTTTTATCATCTCTTAGTAAGATATTGTATTTAGGTTTTAACTGTTTAATTAAAGAGTTTTCTAAAATCAATGCATCATGTTCATTTGGAACAACTATCCATTCTAAAGATTCCACTTCACTAATCATCTTATAAATACGAGGACTAAGTTTATCTGAGGGAAGAAGTTTTGGTATAAACTTAAAGTAAGACTTTACACGGTTTTTTAAAACCTTTGCCTTTCCAATATAAAGTAAATGACCATCTTTATCAAAATATTGATAAACTCCTGCGTCCGTTGGTAGTTGTTGTAGTTTCTCTTCCAAATTCATTTTGGAATTTTATCAGATTATTCTTTTTTAAAGCTTTTTCTTAGCGCCTATTTTTCAACTTCTAATTGCACTGTTCTATTTCTTATATTATTTTGTAAAATTTAAAATTTGTTTTAAGCCTACTGATAATTTATGTAATAAGGTTTAATCCAAACTTGTCTACCACGTCTTGCTTTCCATCCAACAATTTCTTTTGGAGGCATTATAGGTAACATATCTTTTTGTAAAAATATTTTTAATCCACTTTTTGCTACAGCTACTTCATTTTTAGTATATATAATATTATAGTTTTTTATCTTAACTGCGGGATCACCATGTCCATCTATATTGTAAACTAAATCGACATTCTCAAAAGTAGTTACTTCATTCTTTTTTCTTAACATCCTTTTATGAAACATATGAACCATTAGGATTCTTTTTTTAAGTTTATTTTCTATTAAATAATTACTAATTAATTCTTGAGCATCATTTAAATCTTTTCCAAAAATATGTCCAACAAATTTCCCTGGTGGATATCTTCTATGTTTTGGTATTTTAAACTCAGGGTCTAAAGCTAAGTGTACATTTTCATATTTTAAATATTTTAATACCAAATTTAAGGCTTCAGTAGGAGAGTTTGTCCCCATTTGTAAATCTATGATTACATCAAAACCTTCTTCTTTTGCTCTATTGATATATCTCATTAAAGTTTTATGGGATAATCCTAACATATAAGTATTTCTTCTACCTGCATCAGGCGTTGCCAAGCCATATATAATATGAAAGGCAAGTTTTATATCTAATTTTTCTTCTAACTCTTTTTCAAAGTTTTCTTTTCTTTTTTTCATCTTTTTTACAAGATCATCTATATTGTTTTGACCAAGTATTCCAAGGCTTGCTGTATTTGGTCTCCCGTAGTATCCAATTAGTAGTTCATCTTTTGCAAAACAGGTCTGTGAAAGTAGTATAAAAAGGGTAAAGGTGTATGTTAATAGTCTATTCATTGCGGAAGTATAATAGAATATTCTATTATTAATATAAAAGATAGTTTACAGTTAAAAAAGATTATCATTTGCAGAAAATAATAAGTGAGACTAAGTGCCTGGTCGATTAGTAATTTATAATGATAATTCTTTTAAATTAGAAGCAAAAGAATTTATAAAAAATGACATGATTGGAAATCTAAACCCAAGATATAATGTTGCTCCAACTATACCTATCCCCGCTTTATTAAACAATGGAAACTACTTATATACACATTTTGGCTATTTGCCTTCTTGGGCGAAAGATAAAAAGAGTATGAATATAAATGCGAGAAGTGAATCAATCTTCCAGAAGATAACGTTTAGAGATTCTTTTAAATCTAGAAGATGTATTATTCCTATAAATGGTTTTTATGAATGGGAAGTTGAAGATAAAGAAAAGAAACCATTTTTTGTAAGTGATATAAAAAATGATTATATGGCTCTCGCTGGTATTTGGGATGAATGGTTTGATATTGAATTAAATATGAAAATAGTTACCGTTGCACTTATCACTTGCGATGCAAATGAAAAGCTTAGTAAAATCCATCATCGTATGCCAGTTGTTTTAGGTAAAAAAGATTTTAATACCTGGCTTCATAGTGAGAATATAAAAGAGATAAATGGACTTTTTAAAATCTATTCAAGTTCTGAGATAGATTTGTATGAAGTTTCAAATAATGTAAATAAAGTTTTATTTGATGAAGAATCTTGTATAAAAAGAGTTAAAAAAGAAACATTAGGGCAATTAGCACTTTTTTAGTTATTCTTTTTTAACCAGTTAATAACAGTTTGTGTTAATTCCGTCTCTTTATTTTTGAACCTATGATTTGCTTTATATATTTCTACTTGAGTATAATTTTCTCCAACTAAATATTTTCTACTTTTTGCAGATTCTTTATCTTTTGAATTATCTCCTCCCCAGATATCTAAAAGAGGAAGCTCTAGATTTTTTATATTATTGATACAAGATAAAGGAGTTTTCCCCGTGTTCCTACATCCTAGAACTACAAGGCCCTTTAAATCATTTTTATTATTTGCAACAAAGGCACCTGCCATTCTACTCCCCATACTGTGGCCAATCAAATAGATTTTTTTTATCTTTTTTTCATTTCTTAGATAATTAATTGCTTCATTAATAATAGAATAAGCTTTAGGAAAATCTTTAGCATATTCTTTAAATTCTTTTCTTTTATTTGGCATTTGTAATGATAGAGTGTGATATTTTAGCTCTTTATTTATGTTAATTCTAAGAGGCTCAACAACTTTCCATCTAGGATGTTTTCCTTTTCCATGAATTAATATCACCGTATAAGAGTTTTCTCCTTCAAGATAAACAGAATCTTTTGGTTGTGATGCAAAAAGTATATTTTGTAAAAATATTAAACTACTAAATAATAGAATTTTTGTAATAAGTTTTATCACAGTTAAATTCCTAAAAGTCTTTTTATCTCTGACTCTATTTCTTTTGGCTTAGTTAATGAACCATATCTATCAATTACTTTTCCATATGGATCTATTAGGAATTTAGTAAAATTCCATTTAATACTTTTTGTTCCTAGTATTCCACTTGCTTCATTTTTTAGGTGTTTGTATAAAGGAATTTCATTTTTACCATTAACATCAATTTTTTCAAACATATCAAAACTTACACCATAAGTTAATCTACAAAATTCTTTTATTTCTTTATTGCTACCTGGCTCTTGGCTTGAAAATTGATTTGAAGGGAATCCCAAAATCATGAAGTTTTGGTTTTTGTATTTATTGTATAAGTCTTCTAATCCTTCATATTGAGGAGTAAATCCACATTTACTTGCTACATTTACTATTAAAAGAACTTTTCCTTTATATTTTGATAAAGATATCTCTTCCCCATCAATATTTTTTACTGTAAAATCGTAAATACTCATTTCTTTTTCCTTTGTAAACGCTATATTAAGTGTTAAAATTAATAGTAATAGAATTTTAGCAAACATATTTAAAATCCTAGAACTCTATTTCCTATTGCATATAGTTTACAATAACCGTTTATATCATGTGTTTTTTTTAGTTTTTTACAATGTTTCTTTGCTGCTTTTTCTGCTTCATTTTCATTTATGTGATTGTATGAATATCCATAAGCCCAACCACCATCATCAAAGTCAATAGCTACATACATTGCTTTATACCCTTCTAAGTTTTCATATTTATATTTATATGCTTTTTCAATTGGACCTTTAACATCTGCAAATAATGAAGTTACAAGTATAAAAATTAGAATTAGAATTTTTTTTGAATATTTCAATAGGTTCCCTTTTTCTCTAATAAAATAAAGTTTATCCTGTCTCTTATACACATCTCCGAGCC
>CAJXPH010000072.1 GCA_913057765.1 uncultured Campylobacteraceae bacterium | reverse complement strand
GCAGCGTCAGATGTGTATAAGAGACAGGAATAATTAATCAAAGGATAAAAAAAATGAATACAAAATTATTTTCAAAAATTACTATAGCTTCAATTATTACTGCATCTATACTATTTACTGGATGTGGAGATAAGACAGATGAGGCAAAAAAAATTGTTAAACCTACTATTATTAAAACTGAAAAAGAAGATACAGTAGCAGATAAGAAAGTTGAACCTAAAAAAGAAGCTTTTTCTGTATATACAAAATATGATTCAGTTGTACAAGATGTATTTAAAGATGTTGCAAAAGTTGCACCTGATGGTAAAAAAATGATTTTAGTATTTGGAACAAATACTGATCCTTACTCTGATAGATTAAAAGCAGATATTCAAAATAGCGCTGATTTATCTAAAAGACTAAAAGAAGAGTTTTCATCTTACTACTTTAAAGCACATGAGAATTTAAGACATAAACAATTTCACGAAGGTGAATTGATGGATGTTGATACAAAGACAATGATTGCTGTCTATGGTGTTACGGCAACTCCAACTATTATCTTTACAGATGACAATGGGAAGGCTGTTATTGTTGTTCCTGGATATATGCCTGCAAAACAATTCTTAGTTACTATGGATTTTATGGCTCAGGGTAAATGGAAAGGTAAAGATAGAAAGAATGGAGAAATTTATGAATCTTTAAGAGATTTCTACATTGCAAATGGTGTTGATGTTAAAAAAAAGGATAAATAGTGAAAAAAATTACTTTAATAGTTCTATTATTAATTAGTTCAGTATTTAGTTCTGAACTATTCCAGAAAGGTAATGAACTTGTAGCTAATGGAAAAGGTGTAATGTTTATATTTGAAAGTAAAACATGTCCATATTGTGATCTTATTAAAAAAGATTTTAAAGAAAACAAAGAGATGAATGAATTAGCTAAAGAGTTTAACATTTATCTAATTGATAGAGAAAAAGAACAAGACTATATTGTTGGAAAAACAAAGAAAAAAGAAACTACTACTACTCTTAGAATGGCTTTTTCAACTAAAAACACACCAACAATTACAATTTTTGATAAAAAATGGAATAGAATATTTCAACTTCCAGGATATGCACATCCTGAACAAATGATTACTTTCATGAAATTTGTAAAAGGATTACACGAGGGAACATATAAACCTGATCAATGGAAAAAATTCTTGAAAGATAATGGAGTAGAATAATATGAAAACTTTATTAAAAATTACTCTTATTCTTAGTATTGCTACTTCTGCTTTTGCAGAAGTAGTATGGCTAAAAGAAGCAACTACAAGAATGAGCTGGAATGATGCAATGAAATATTGTAAAGATATAGATGCAGTATTACCTTCAAAAAAAGTTTTTCAAGAAATTTGGTATAAAAACAATAAAGCTTCTGATATTGATGGATTTGAAATGTCGGTGTCATATTGGACAAGTGATGAAGTAAAAGGAAATGAAAAATATGCAGCTTATCCTTTCTATTTCGGAGAGGGAAGAGATACTTGGTATTATAAAGCCGATCACTATGGCGTTAGATGTATAGAAAAAGCTAAATAGAGAATTAAATCTCTTCTAGCTTTTTATCATAATTTGTAGTTATTTCATCTAAATTAAACTGTATTTTTTCTAGTTCTTCAAATTTTATTTCAATCTTATTTTCATGTTCTGCAATAACTTTTGATAACTCAACTACCTTGCTATTGTCTCCATGATTTGAAGCTTGAACTAATTCTGATTGTTCTTTTTCTATTATATCTTCAATTTTCATGATAGAATTTTCTAATTTTTCAATTTCTTTTTTTAATGGGCTTGTTAACTTATTTCTTTCAGTTAAAAGTGCTGTTCTTATTTTTTTATTTTCTTTTTTATTTACTTTTGGTTTTGTTTTAACTTTTTCTTCACCCTCTTCTTCATCCCAACCAATTTTCTCTAAGAATTCATCATATCTACCATCAAAATACTCTGCACCATCTTTTGCAAAAACAATCAACCTATCACATACTTGTCTTAAAAGTTCTTCACTATGGGTTACAATAATACAAGAGCCGTTAAAGTTCTTTATAGCTTTAGTTAATGCACCAATTGACTGCATATCTAGATGATTTGTAGGCTCATCAAGAAAAAGTAAATTTACATCTTTTGCTAAAATTTGTCCTAACATAACTCTACTTTTTTCACCACCAGAGAGAAGTGATACTTTTTTAGAAGAATCATCTCCTGTAAACATCATATTTCCACATATTCTTCTAACATTTGATTCTGGAAGTCTAGAGTTAGATACATAGATTTCATCCATTACTGTATTATTTGGGTTTAAATGTGCAATATTAGTTTGCCCAAAATGACCAAAAGTTGTTGTACCATGAAATTCTATTTCTCCAGTAAGTTGTTTTAACTCACCTGCAATAGTATTTAATAAAGTTGATTTTCCTTTTCCGTTTTTACCTATAATTCCAAGAGTTTCGCCCTTTTTTAATGTAAAAGATATATCTTTAAAAAGTATATTATCACTACTGTAACCAAAACTTACATCTTTTACATCTAATAAAACTTTTGTAGGAGTATCTTTAAAGTTAAAATCAAATTTTAAGGTAGATTCTTGAACGATTGAATCCATATCATCCATTTTTTCTAAAAGTTTTACTTTTGATTGAGCAAGTGCAGCAGTTGAAGCTCTTGCTTTATTTTTTGCAATAAATTCTTCAAGTTCTTTTCTTTTTCTATCTTGTGCAGCTTTTTGTTTTTCATAGTGCTCATCGTTTAAACTTATTTGTTCATAGAACTTATAAGTATTACCTTTAAGCATAAATAGACCCTGTCTAATTATTCCTATTGTATGAGTTGAAATACTATCCATAAAGTCTCTATCATGAGTAATAAGTATAACTTCACCATCAAAAGATTTTAAAAACTGTCTTAACCATCTTAGAGACAAAATATCAAGGTAGTTTGTAGGTTCATCAAGAAGTAGTAAATTTGGCTCAGAAATTAGTAATTTAGCAAGATTAATTCGAATTTGATAACCTCCAGAAAAAGATAATGGACTTTTATCTAAATCTTCTTCTGTAAAACCAAGACCAAAAAGCATTTTCTCAACTTTATAAATACTAAATTTATCATCTTCACTAAGTGCCAATGCTGTTTCATCTCTTAATGTATCTTCTGAAAATTCAAGATGTTGTTTTAGTGATCCAATCTTATAACCTTTGGGAATAGCAATCTCACCATCGTCTGCTGATTCTTCACCAAGTATTAATTTAAATAATGTTGATTTTCCTGTTCCATTTCTTCCTACTAGCCCTACTCTATCTCCATAACTTAACCTGAAATCTAAGTTAGAAAATAGTTTTTTAGAACCATAACTTTTTGAAATATTTGATAACTGTATCATTTGACTCTTTTATATTTTATTGATTTTCGGATTATACGATATTGTTAGTTATAAAGGGGTTATACCTACATACTTAATTAAATTACTACTTCCACCAAGTTTTTGTTGGTGAGTATTCCAAAAGAGAGATTATTTCACCCATAATAGGAAACCTGATATCAATATTATTTTTAACAGCAAGTTTATGAACTCTTTCAAAAGGTTCATCCCATGCATGTAAAGATAAATCAAATGTTCCATTATGAATCGGGAACAACACATTACCTTTTAAATCTTTGTGTGCTTGGATACTATCTTCAGGCATCATATGAATATCTCTCCACTTTTTATTATATGCACCAACTTCAAGAAATGTCATATCAAAAGGTCCATAATTAAAAGAAATTTCTTTAAATCCTTTAAAGTACCCACCATCTGCACCAAAATAGAATTTTCCCTTTGGTGCTTTTATTACCCATGAAGACCATAGTGTTCTATCTCTATCTAGTAATGTTCTTCCAGAAAAATGTTGAGCAGGAGTGCAAATAAACTCTATATTATCTTTCTTTTTACTATTCCACCAATCTAGTTCAACAATATTTCTTCTTGGGACTCCAAATTTCATTAGATGCCGTCCAACTTCTAAAGTTGTATAAAATGTTCCAACTTTATTTTTTAATTTTTTTATACTATTTTTATCTAAATGGTCATAATGATCATGAGAAATAATGACTGATTGAATAAATGGTAATTCTTCAATTTCTATAGGATTATCATGAAATCTCTTAGGTCCCATAAAAGAAAAAGGCGATGCCCTATTTGAAAATACGGGATCCGTTAAAATAAATTCATTTTCAATTTTATATAACAAAGTAGAATGACCAAATCTTACGACACTGTAATCATCCATATTTTCTAAGTCATTCTTATTTAAACTATTAACTGGTATTTGATATTTGTTTTTTGGCTTAGCATTTTTTGATTTTTCTTTTATCATAGAAATAATAATTGATAAACCGTCTTTAAATTTTACTTTGTACTCTTTTTCAAAATTTTTATATCTTTTTTTCAAAATATTCCTTTTACAGTTTGATAACTATCAAATTATACAAACAAAAAAAGCTCTATTGTAAATCAATAAAAATTCTAATTTCTTCTAATGTTTTTTTATTTATATGTGCTATTAAAAATTTACCATTTTTTTCTGTAGTAATCAGATTTGCATTTGTTAACTCTTTTAAGTGATGAGAAATTGTTGGTGCTCCGATTTTTAAACAAGATAATATATCAGAAATTGAACATTCGCATTTTTGTTCATAGTCAATATCTTCTTGTTTTGCAATTTCTTTATATATTTCTAACCTATTCTCATTTGATAATGCTTTAAATATTTTTGCTAACTCTTTTGAATTCATTTTACTCTTTTATAATTTGATAGTTATCGAATTATAATATAATTTATTTTATTTGTCAAGATATAAATACTAAATTTTAGCAGCTGCAACAAAAACATGTTTTAAAGGATATTGATCTAGTTCTATATGTAATATTGAAAGCTTATTTTCTATTAAAACTTGTATATTTTCATTAATACCAATAGAACTGTAATAAAAGGTATCATTTAACCAAGTGTCAGTATGTTCTCCATTTTCGTTACCAAAAGTATAAAATAGTACACCATCTTTATTTAACATATTAGCTAGTTTTGAGATTACTCCTTTTTGTTTATCATAAGGAAGATGAAAAATACTATCCCATGCAAAGATAAAATCAAACTTCTCCTTTGTATGCCAAATACAAATATCTTCATGTAAAAAAGTCTGATTTATATGATTTTTTGAAGCAAGAGACACCATCTCTTTTGATACATCAACCCCAGTTATAGAAAAACCTTCTTCCTCAAGAATGTGGATGAACCTACCACCAACACCGCAACCTACGTCTAAAGCTTTTTTTCTATTTTTTACAAAAGATAAAACCTTTTCAAACTGTTTTATTCCATATTGTGAAGAAAAATGTTCATCTTGCCATAGTTGAGCAATCTTATCATATTTTAAGGCCAGTATTTCAGGTTCCATCTATTACCTTTTTTTAAAGTAATTATATTAGATATTTAATTAACTTAATATTCGAAGAAAAAGAAAAGTGATTTTATTTATGAAAAGATGAAATGAGAGATAGAGTTAAAAACGGTAAAGAGAAATTACTTTCTCTTTACTGCTTTTGCGTTTGGTAAATCAGTGATTGTTCCATCAAAAATTTCTGCAGCCATACCAATTGACTCATGTAACGTTGGATGAGCATGAATAGTTAATCCAATATCCTCAGCATCACAATCCATTTCTAAGGCTAATGAAATTTCACCAAGAAGTTCACCTGCATTATCTCCAACTAGAGCTCCCCCAATTAATTGGTGAGTATCTTTATCAAAAATAAGTTTAGTCATACCATCTTTTGAAACATCAGCGGCTAGGGCCCGACCCGAAGCAGACCATGGGAAAGTAGCAACTTCATAGTTGATACCAGCTTCTTTAGCTTCTAACTCACTAAGACCTGCTGTTGCAATTTCTGGGAATGTATATGCGATTCCTGGAATTTGTTTTGGTTCAAAGAATACTTTATGACCTGCAATTACTTCAGCAGCAACATGACCTTCATGAACAGCTTTGTGAGCTAGCATAGGACCAGCAATAATATCACCAATTGCAAATATATGTGGTACATTTGTTCTTAATTGATTATCAGTAGCAATCATCCCTTTGTCATTTACATTAACTCCAGCATTTTCCAAACCAAGGTTCAGTCCATTTGGAGTTCTTCCCATAGCTACTAGAACTGCATCATATATTTGAGGTTCAGCAGGTGCATTATCACCTTTAAACTCTACATAAATACCTTCTTCTTTAGGAATAATAGCTTGAGTTTGAGTTTTAAACATAAAGTTAAATCTCTTCTCATTTGATTTTGTATAAATCTTTACAATATCTTTATCAGTACCTGTCATAACTTGTGGTCCACGAACTACAACATCTACTTTAGATCCTAATTTTTGATACACTGTACCCATTTCAAGACCAATAATTCCACCACCCATTACAAGTAATCTCTTTGGAACTTCTTTTACTTCTAATGCATTTGTAGAATCCCAAATTCTTGGATCTTCATGTGGAATAAATGACATTTTAGAACTCTGAGAACCTGCTGCAATAATACAGTTATCAAAAGTAACTTTAGTTTGTTCACCTTCTTTATCAGTATGCTCTACAATAACAGATTTGTCATCAAGGAATTTTGCAGTACCTTGAATAACTTTTACTTTTCTCATCTTAGCCATTGCACCTAACCCATCAGTAAGTTTTTTTACAACACCTGATTTATAAGCAGCAACACCAGGAAGATCAATTTCTGGCTTTGTAAATTTAATACCTGCATGTTCAATATGTTCAGCTTCTTCCATAACTTTAGCTACATGAAGAAGTGCTTTTGAAGGAATACATCCTACATTTAAACAAACTCCACCTAAAGTTGGATGTCTTTCAACTAATACAGTATCTAAACCTAAATCTGCACATCTAAAAGCAGCAGAATACCCACCAGGTCCTGCTCCTATTACTAATACTTGTCCTTTTACTTCATTCATACTAGCTTCCTTATAGACTTAACAATCTAATATCGCTTAAAAGCTTAGATAATGTTGTAGTAAATCTTGCACCATCTGCACCGTCAATAACTTTGTGGTCGTACGACAATGATAATGGTAACGTAAGTCTTGGAACGAAGTTTTCACCATCCCAAACTGGTTTCATTTCAGATTTAGATAATCCTAAAATTGCAACTTCAGGAGCATTAATAATTGGTGTAAAATAAGTTCCACCAATTCCACCTAAAGAAGAAATTGTAAATGATGCACCTTGCATATCTGGCGCTTTTAATTTTCCATCTCTTGCTTTTGCAGAAATTTCAGCCATTTCAAGAGCAATCTCTTTGAAACCTTTTTTATCTACATTTTTAATAACTGGTACAACTAATCCATTTGGAGTATCAACTGCAATAGCAATATTAAAGTATTTTTTCATAACTATACTTTGTCCATCAGGAGTTAATGATGCGTTAAATTTAGGATGAATTTCTAATGCTTTTGCAACAGCTTTTACAACAAATACTAATGGAGATAATTTAAATCCATCTGCAATTACATTTTGTGCTTTTCTAAAACTTTCCATCTCTGTAATATCACACTCATCAAATTGTGTAACATGAGGCATTGATACCCAGTTTCTATGTAAAGATGGTCCAGATATTTTTTGAATTCTTGTTAACTCAATAGTTTCTGTTTCACCAAATTTAGAGAAGTCAACTTCTTTAAGTTCAGGGAAGTTAAATCCTAATCCAGTTCCACCAGCAGCAACTGCAGGTTTATTTAATTGTTCTTTAACATAATCTCTAACATCTTGTTTCATGATTCTGTTTTTTCTACCAGTTCCTTTTACAAAACCTAAATCTACACCAAATTCACGTGCAAGTTTTCTAACACTAGGACTTGCATAAACTTTCTTAGATTTCTGTGTTAATACACTTGTAGACTCAGTAGAAGAAGTTGCAGCAACTGCTTGAATAGTTGTAGGTGCTTTTGCTTCAGTTTTTGTTTCTACAGCTTTTACAGGTGCAGGAGTTGGAACTTTACTTTCCATTACAACTGTTTTAACCATTTTTGCAATTAAATCACCAGTATTAACTTTTCCACCAACTTCAACAAGAATTTCTATAATTTCCCCAGCAAATGGAGCAGGAACATCCATAGAAGCTTTTTCAGTCTCTAGAGTAATTAGTCCATCATCAAATTCAACTACGTCTCCAGGAGAAACCATGATATCAATTAAATCAACATCAGTATCACTTCCTAAATCAGGAACAAATACTTCTTCTACTACAGAACAAATAGTTTGCTCATTTACAAATTGACAAGAAATTTCAGCTCCTGAAGCTGAGATTGCTTGAAGCTCAGCTTCAGCATCTTTTAAATTCATTGGTTCAGAAGAATCTTCTTCAGAAGAAGTTGAAACAGGAGCTCCAACAGCCACTGGTTCTTCTTCAGTAACAAGAGCTTCTATTGCTTTTGTTTCTTCAGCTATAACATCTTCTTCATCTACTAACTCAATTCTAGCAATTAAATCACCTGAATTAACTTTAGCTCCAACTTCAACAAGAATTTCTTTTATAATTCCTGAATGGGTTGTTGGAACATCCATTGATGCTTTTTCAGTCTCAAGTGTAATTAAACCATCTTCAACTTCAACTACATCTCCAACACTAACCATGATTTCAATTAAATCAACGTCTGTATCTCCCCCTAAATCAGGAATAAATATATCTTGAATTGTACTCATCCTCTACTCCTTATGCTTTTAGTGGGTTGATTTTAGTTGCATCAATATTGTATTTTTTCATTGCTTCTAATACAATTGATTTTTCAATTTTACCGGCTTTTGCTAATTGTGCTAATGTTGTAAATACAACAAAGTCAGAATCAACTTCAAAGAAAGATCTTAAATTTTCTCTAGAATCAGATCTACCAAAACCATCAGTTCCTAGTGCTTTAAATGAACCACTTACAAATGGAGATAATTGTTCAGAGTATGATTTAATATAATCTGTTGTAGATATAATAATATTTTCTTCATCAGACCCAAGAACTTGATCTATATAAGGAACTTTATCTTCTGCTTCAACATTTAATAAGTTATATCTTTCTACATCTTGTGCTTCTCTTCCTAATTCATTATATGAAGTAACAGAGTAAAGCTCTGATGCAATTCCATATTCAGAAGCTAGTACTTCTGAAGCAACTCTAACTTGCTCTAAAATTGAACCAGAACCTAATAACTTAACTTTAAAGTCATTTTTAGCTTCTACAGTATTTAATTTATAAATACCTTTTAAAATACCTTCTGTAGCACCTTCTGGCATTGCTGGTTGTTTATAGTTTTCATTTAATGTTGTTAAGTAGAAGAATACATCTTCTTGAGTTTCACCATACATTCTATCAACACCATTTTGAACAATAACTGCAACTTCATAACCATATGTCGGATCATAAGTAACACAGTTTGGAATTGTATTTGCAATAACATGAGAATGTCCATCTTCATGTTGTAAACCTTCACCATTAAGTGTAGTTCTACCAGATGTACCACCAACTAAGAATCCTCTAGCCATTTGATCTCCCGCAGCCCAACAGATATCACCTGTTCTTTGGAATCCGAACATTGAATAGAAAATATAGAATGGAATCATTGGACAATCATTTACAGAGTATGAAGTAGCTGCTGCAACCCAAGAACCCATTGCTCCTAGCTCATTAATACCTTCTTGAAGTACTTGACCTTTTTTATCTTCTTTATAGTAAGCAACTTGATCTTTATCTTGTGGAATATATTTTTGACCTTCAGATGAATAAATACCTAATTGTCTGAACATACCTTCCATACCAAATGTTCTAGCTTCATCGGGAACAATTGGAACAATATTTTTACCAATTTTTTTATCTTTTACTAAAATATTTAAAACTCTTACAAAAGCCATAGTAGTAGAAATTTCTCTATCACCAGAACCTTTTAATACACCATCAAATTTTTCTAGTGCAGGGATTTCTAAAGCAGTTGAGAATTTTTGTCTTCTTTGAGGAAGAGAACCACCAAGTTCAGCTCTTCTTGATTTCATATATTTCATCTCTTCAGAATCTTCTGCTGGTCTATAGTATTTTAAGTTATCAACATCTTCGTCAGAAACTGGAATATCGAATCTATCTCTAAATTGTCTTAATACAGTAGTATCAACTTTTTTAACACCATGAGCAATATTCTTACCTTCAGCAGCTTCACCCATTCCATAACCTTTAACTGTCTTAGCTAAGATTACTGTTGGTTTACCTTTGATTTCAGATGCTTTTTTATATGCAGCATATACTTTAACAGGGTCATGTCCACCTCTGTTTAATCTCCAAATTTCATCATCACTCATATTTTCCACAAGTTTTCTTGTTTCTTCATATTTATTAAAGAAATGTTCTCTTGTGTAAGCCCCACCTTTTTGTTTAAAGTTTTGGTACTCACCATCAACAGTCTCTTCCATTAATTGTTGTAATTTACCTGATTTATCTTTTTCTAGTAAAGCATCCCAATGTCTACCCCAAACAACTTTTAATACTTCCCATCCATTACCTCTAAAGTTACCTTCAAGTTCTTGAATGATTTTACCATTACCTCTTACTGGACCATCAAGTCTTTGTAAGTTACAGTTAATAACAAATACTAAGTTATCTAAGCCTTCTCTACCTGCAAGACCAATTGCTCCTAAAGATTCTGGTTCATCACATTCACCATCACCCATGTAACAATATACTTTTTGTCCAGAACAGTCTTTAATACCTCTGTCAGTTAAGTATTTTAAAAATCTAGCTTGGTAAATTGCTTGAATTGGTCCAAGTCCCATTGAAACTGTTGGGAATTGCCAGTAGTTAGGCATAAGTTTAGGATGAGGATATGAAGATAAACCATCAGCAAAAGCTTCTTGTCTAAAGTTATCCATTTGTTCTTCAGAAAATCTACCTTCAACAAATGATCTTGCGTAGATTCCAGGAGAGATATGTCCTTGGAAGAATACTAAGTCTCCACCATCTTTGTCATTTGGTGCTTTAAAAAAGTGATTAAATGCTACATCATATAAAGTAGCAGAAGATTGAAATGATGCAATATGTCCACCAAGCTCTAAATCTTTCTTAGATGCTCTTAAAACCATTGTTTGTGCATTCCATCTAATAATAGATCTAATTTTTCTTTCTAGATCGTGATTAGCTGGCATTTTTGGTTCTTGGTCAACTGGAATAGTATTAAGATATGCAGTATTAGCACTGTGAGGAATCTGTGCCCCATTTCTTCTTGCATTATCAATTAACTTTTCTAGTAGAAAATGAGCTCTCTCAGCTCCTTCTTCTTCTAAAACAGCATCTAAAGCATCAATCCATTCATGAGTTTCTTCTGGATTAATATCGTTTAAGTTTATATCTGACATTTATACTTCCTTCTAATGATTTTGATTATTTTTACTAATTATTTTTCACTTATTAACTGAACATATGTTCATTGTGTAAAAATTATGTAGCTATTCGTACCACACAGTCGAATTGTGAGCATATGATACTTTATTTTTCTTAAATTATTTTTTTTTCAAATAATTAATTTAAATTCTTAAGTTTTATCACATACAAATGAAATTATAATGACAAAAAGCCAAGATTTGAATGTTATTTTTTTAACTTTAAATCCTGTCTCTTATACACATCTGACGCTGC
>CAJXPH010000071.1 GCA_913057765.1 uncultured Campylobacteraceae bacterium | reverse complement strand
ACGAGATCCTCTCTGGTCTCGTGGGCTCGGAGATGTGTATAAGAGACAGGATATCTACCATGATAATAATTCATAGAAACATCATTTGGGTTATTCTTTAATTCTTGAGATGTAAAGATAAGCCCCTTATCAATTTCTTTCAACTTTAAATAATTTTTTGCTGTACTACTCCCTGTAGTAACACAACCATTAAAAATAAAAAGTGTTAACAAAACAATAAATATTGTACTTCTATTCATGATTTATCCTTTATTCATTTAAATAAGTATATCGTATCATTATGAATAGAATATGAATATAAAATGAATTTATTTTACTTATTATCTTGCATGGCTGAATAGCTTAATTAAAAAATTAATAATAGTATAGAGTATTTTGTACTTCTATTCATATTCTATTCATATAAATATAGTATACTTTTTTAATGAAAAATAGAAAAAATATTTCTAGTAAAGGTCAATAAAATTATGACAGAAACAGCCACTCTTACTGATACAAAATATAAAAAGCTTAAGCCTTCACGTATAGAGGCAGCTAAGCAATCCTATGTTACCCGTAATATTTCAATGGGGACATTTCATTATTTAGTTACAAATAATGTATCTCCACAATCTGGACAATTAGTGTTAGCACGAGTAGATCGTATTGGTCAACATACACGGTTAGAGCTTCCATCTGGACGACGTGCCACTCTTTTTGTGGGTGATGAAATTGTAGTAAGTTATGGTAATCGATATGCTCCAGATCAGTTCTTAGCAGAGGTTCCTCTCTTATTAGAAGAGTGTCAACTTGTTGCATCAGGTGGTATTGCAGGAAAGGTTATTGCAAAACATGGGAAAGTAAAGAATGCTACAAAAATTACTCCTCTAGGATTAATTGCAGATAGAGAGAAAAAAATTATTAATTTAAATAGATACTCTTTACCAACGCTTACTAAATCCTCTAGCCTTTCTTTGATATTAGCTGTTACAGGTAGTTCGATGAATGGAGGGAAAACTACTACAGCAGTGAATTTAATCAAAGGACTTATTAACGCTGGATTAAAGGTTTCCGCAGCAAAAGTCACTGGTACGGGATCAGGACTTGATTCCTGGAAAATGATTGATGCAGGGGCATATCCTGTTATTGATTTTACTGATTTTGGGTTTGCTAGTACGTATAAACTATCAGAAAAACAATTAGACTTAATATTAATGAATCAGATTAACTTTCTCTCTAGTTACAATGTGGATGTAATAGTGATTGAAGTAGCGGATGGGTTAGCGCAAGAAGAAACAGCGATTATATTAAATTTGAACAATTTTTCTAAACATATTGATGCTATATTTTTTGCGGCAGCTGAATCAATGAGTGCATATTCTGGTACTCAATGGTTAGCAGAAAAAAACCTACCCATAATTGCAGTAAGTGGGGCACTCACTGCCTCTCCCTTATCTACGGAAGAAGCACGTTCTTTATGTACAGTTCCTGTTTTGAAATCTTCTGATTTAATTAGACGTGACATTCATCAGTGGATACTAAAACACTTGCCGATTAAGAAAATGCTTGGTAATTAAGTCATGAGAATTCCACCGATTTTTAATCCCCAACGAAAAATTAAATTTTTGTGGCTGGTTTTAAATGGTTTTATGCAAGCAGTAATGGCAGTTTCATTTAGTATTTTAGTTAAAAGTGTATTTGATAACTTCCTCTATGCGAATAAAATATCTCTTTCTCTTTTTAGCATTAGTTTTTTTTTCCTTGTAATTATAATAGTAACTGCATGGCTGAAATATAGAGAGAGAAGTGATGCTGAAATGCTTGGGCAAGATTATGTTCATGAATTACGGAAAAGAATGTTTTCACGATTATGTAGAACTGATCTAAGACAACTTGATCATCATGGGAGAGGGGATATTATTTTACGATTTGCAAGCGATCTAAGTGCAATTCGACAATGGGTTAGTCTTGGATATGCTCGTTTACTTGTATCTGGGATTATTATTGTATTTGCCCTTTGCATGTTGAGTTTTATAAATTTAACCTTAGCTATAATGATTGGAATTGTTATGTTGATAAATACATTATTAGCTATTTATATTGGACAAAAAATGGAAAATACATTTCGTGAAGCGAGGAGGAGTCGTTCGTCTCTTGCTAATAATCTCACAGAGAAAATTACATCCTTAATCACGGTTAAGGCTTCAGGTCAACGTAGTCGTGAGAAGAATCGCATATCTCAACAAAGCCTGAGAGTTGTTAATTCAATGGTTGCAAGAGCCAAAGCTATAGGGATTCATAGAGCTATCACTGAGGGGAGTTTATTAGTATCAAGTGCAACTGTATTAATTGTGGGTACAGTATTAATAAGAAATGGCTCTACTACTCCTGGTTCCGTAGTTGGGGCTATGGTATTTGTTGCATTACTTACTCAACCATTAAGAAATATTGGACGGGTTTATGAATATTGGCATGGGGCTAATATTGCTAAAGAAAAACTAGAACAGTTTCTTAAAAAGGTTGAACCTTCTCGTCGTGAAAGACCAGATAAAAAAGGCAAGGGACTATTAGTTTTAAGTGGTCTTCAAGACTTCTCGGGTGTGGCAAATACTAAAAAAATTATTCCATTAGGAAAAAAAATAGTTATTCTAGGGAATAATGGTGCAGGGAAATCATCATTGCTTGCTGAAATTGCAGGCTTATTAAAACCCTCAACAGGACATGTAACCCTTGATGATATTAATGTACTCTCTCTTCATGAAAAATATTTAAGAACGATGATTGGTATGGTTAGTTCCTCTCTTCCTCTTATAAAGGGAACGATTCGTAAAAATATTTGTTATCGATGGCCGTCGGCACCATTAGAGGAGGTTAATCAAATTATTGAAGAGTGTGGATTAAGTGATTTTGTAGCTCAAACGGCCTTAGGTCTAGACCATAGAGTTACTACTGCAGGTGCAAATCTTTCTCTTGGACAACAACAGAAGATAATTCTTGCTAGAGCGTTACTTGGCTCTCCTAAAATATTGCTTTTAGATGAAGCGGATAATTTTCTTGATGATGAGTCGCGTATACTTTTTAGTAGTATTGTCAAAAATTACACTGGTACGGTTATTATGGCTACACATAACATTGATCAAATGATGTTTGCAGATGAAGTTTGGTTGATAGCTAACGGAGGAATTAAATGGCATGGTAAACCTGTAGATTTTTCTATAAATCTACTTGAGCAACAATTGACTAGTAATACAAGTGGTGAGATACTTGATGCATAAATTAGGCCCACCAATTAAATCATATCTGAAAGGCAAATTATATAGCTTTGAGGTAGCAGAAATATCTTCTCAATCTTATTTTGTTTTTTTACCAAACTGTTGGAGTAGAGATAGTAAAATATTAGTTTGTGTGCATGGTATATCAAGGAAAAGCAAAGAACAAATTCGACTATTAAGAAAAAGTGCATCAGCCTCAAATACTATTCTTATTGTTCCTTACTTCACTGCTACTGAACATCCCTCGTATCAACGCCATGAAGTTGGTTTAAATGGAGTTAGATCAGATGAGTTATTGAATAATATTATCGCTGATACTCAGAGTAGATTAGAAATTAATATTGAAAAATTTGATCTATTTGGTTTTTCAGGCGGAGCACAGTTTTCTCATCGATATGCATTTCGCTATCCCCATAAGATATCGAAGCTTATTGTATGTGCTGCAGGTTGGTATACTTTTCCTAATCTACAGGATTCATTCCCTTATGGAATTGCTGATAATGAAGTTAATCATTTTATTCAAGGAATAACTGATAAACAACTTTCTGATTTTTTAAAAATACCAATTACCGTTGCCGTCGGGGAATATGATATTGGTTTTGAATCAAGTTTAAATCAAAGTAAAGAAATAAATTCCTTGCAAGGATATACACGAGTTGAACGTGCAATATCTTGGACAAAGTCTTTATTAAAGGAATGTGAAAATCGAAATATTTCACCACAAATAAAATTTATTTTACTTCAAAAAAGTGGCCACTCCTTTACTGAATGTGTTAATTTTGGTAGACTTTCTTCTTACATATTCTAATAATATCTCTCATACAATTTTAAATGAGTCTAAATTCTAATATATATTTTTGGACTTAACTTGATAAATCCCAAATTAAACCTTATTGCAATACAATACATATTTTAAAATGTTGTACTACAAGAATATAGAATTGAAAATGTGTAGATGCAATTTTTGGTGGACTTATTGGTTTAGTAAGTGCATTGGTAATGAAGTAAAAAGTAGGATTAGAAATGGATCAATTAGAAGTATTAGTTTTATTAGATGTAGCAGGTTTAGAAGATAAAGAAAAGTTTGAGAAACATGTAGTTAAAGAAGGATTTAAAACAGTTGATAGTGAAGATTTTGTTTATACTGCAAAATCATCTACTACAACTTTTTCAACAAAAGCATATATTTTAGAAGTATTTAAAAAAGGGTTACAAAAAACGAATTTTGCAAATGCAAATCTTATTTTTCTTTTAAATGAGACTCCTTACCCTTCATATTATTATGATAAAAATACAAATGATTTTGAATTAGTTGAAGAGACAAAAGAAGCTAAATAGTGAACAATATTTATGAATTTTTAAAAAATTTAAACAATGAAAAAAGATTAAAAGAGTGTCAATTATTAATTGTAAATGATGATAAACAAGCCCAAGAAGCCTCTGATATCGTTTCTCTTTTAGGTTTTACTCCTTTTGTATTATCAGATTTTAGAGCAAATTTTGGAGATGACTTACTATCTTTTTCAACAGAACTTCAAGATATTACTAAATCGTTAACTGGATATTATTCATATAAAAAACAGAATAAAATATTAATTTCTCCAATTAGAACAATCTCTTTTCCCATGCCAAAAGAAAAGTGTTTTGATTCTTTTGAAATAAATTTTGCAGAAACTATAAATATTGAAGAGTTTAAAAGCAAACTTTATAATTGGGGATACTATTTTGTTGATATAGTAACTTCTGAAGCTGAGGTTTCTATTAGGGGAGATATCATTGATATTTGTCCACTTGGAAGTGAAACAGGATTTAGAGTATCTCTTTTTGATGATGAAGTTGAAAGTATACGAAAATTTGATATTGAAGATCAAAAGAGTGAAAAAGAAGAATTAGAAAGTTTCAAAATAACTCCGGCTTTTCTTGCTTTAGATGAATCTTCACTTGATGAGATAAATGAACAAATAGAAACTGTCGAATCTGATGCTTTTATAAAAGATATACATTCTTTAGGATTTTGGTATTTAAATGATTTAGGTGAATATTTACCACATAACTTAAATTCATTTATTACTAAAGATGCTCTTGAAGAATTAGATGAAGCATATTTATTTGAAGATAAACGAATAAATAAAGATAAGTTTTTATCAACTCCACAGATTTTTAATGCAAAAGATTACAAAGAGATTGCCCCTGCAAATGTAAAAGAGTTTATCTCTTTTCATGAAGGTAAAAAAATTACAATCATTTCTTCAACTGAAGCTAAAGTAAAAGCTTATGATTTAGAGTTAACTAACAAAGATATTAATTATGTATTTGAACCATATATTTTAAATCTTGTAAGTAACGATGAAGTAATAATCTCTTTAAATAAAGAGATAAAGAAAAGAAGAAAAAAGAAAATACGACTTGTTATTGATGAGTTACAAACTGGAGATTTTGTAGTACATGAAAAACATGGTATTGGACAATATAAAGGAATTGAACCAGTTGTTGTAATGGGAGCAAAAAGAGATTTTGTTGTCGTACAGTATGCCGGTGATGATAAACTTTTACTTCCTGTTGAAAATATTGATTTAATTGATAGATATGTTGCAGATGGAAATTCATATGCAGTTGTGGATAAACTTGGAAAAGGTAGTTTTGCTAAGTTAAAAGAAAAAGTAAAAGATAGACTATTTGCAATTGCAAATGATATTATAAAACTAGCAGCTGCACGTGAACTTATAAATGGTATAAAAATCAATACAGATAAAAAAGTATTAAGTGATTTTGTAAATTCTGCAGGTTTTGATTATACGAAAGATCAAGCAAGAAGTATAAAAGAAATATATGAAGATATAAGTTCGGGTCGAGTTATGGATAGATTGCTCTCTGGTGATGTTGGATTTGGTAAGACAGAAGTTGCAATGAATGCAATTCTAGCAACAGTGCTAGATGGCTTTCAAGCACTTTTTGTATGTCCTACAACACTTTTAACTTCTCAACACTATCACAGTATGCAAAAGAGATTTGAAGGCTATGGTATTAGACTTGCTAAGCTTGATAGTAAAACTTCAACAAAAGAGAAAAGTGAGATTAAAAAATCTCTTCAAGATGGTAGTTTAGATTTAGTAATAGGAACACATTCTTTATTATCTGTAAAAACAAAAGATTTAGCTTTGGTTATTATTGATGAAGAACATAAGTTTGGAGTTAAACAAAAAGAGAAATTAAAAGAATTAAGAGATGATGTTCATATTTTCTCTATGAGTGCTACTCCAATACCAAGAACTCTAAATTTAGCTTTATCAAAACTAAAAGGTATGAGTTCACTACTAACCCCTCCAAGTGAAAGATTAGGTGTTAGAACTTATGTAAAAGAATATAATGATAAGTTGATTAAAGAGATAATCCTTAGGGAAAAAAGAAGAGGTGGACAACTTTTTTATGTACATAATAATATCGCTTCAATTGATGCAAAAAAAGCTGATATAGAAGAAATTGTTCCAAATATAAAAATAGAAGTACTTCATTCAAAAATCAAACCAGGGGATGCTGAAAAGATTATTGAAAAATTTGATAATAAAGAATTTGATATTATCTTAGCAACTTCGATTGTAGAATCAGGAATTCATCTGCCAAATGCTAACTCAATTATAATTGATGGGGCAGATAGATTTGGTATTGCTGATCTACATCAGCTTCGCGGTAGAGTTGGACGAAGTGATAAAGAAGGGTTCTGTTATTACGTTGTTGAAGATAAAAAGAAGATAACTTCAGATGCTATTAAAAGACTTGTGGCTTTAGAATCAAACTCATACTTAGGAAGTGGAACAGCACTTGCTCATCAAGATTTAGAAATAAGAGGTGGTGGGAATATTGTTGGTGAAGCTCAAAGTGGACATATCAAACAAATAGGTTATGGTTTATATCTTAAGATGCTTGAAGATGCGCTTTCAACTTTAAGTGGTGATACAAAAGAAGAAACGAAAACTGTTGATATAAAACTTGCTATTTCTGCATTTATTTCAAGTGATTACATTGTAGAAGATAGAGTAAGACTTGAATTATATAGAAGACTTTCTAAAGCACAAGAAAAGCAAATGGTATATGAAATAGAAGAAGAGATGGAAGATAGATTTGGAAAGCCTGATATTCCAACAAGACAATTCTTAGAATTAATTATGATAAAAATACTTGCAATTGCAAAAGGGATAAAAACTATAAGTTCTTATGAAATGAATATAACTTTCACAAAATCCGATGAGACTAAAGAGACTATAAAAAGTCCAAGTAAAGACGATGATGATATTATTGCAACAACTTTAAAATATTTGAGGAAGTAAAAAAAAAGGTAAAAGATGGGATATTCTTTTACCTTTTAGGGAGGAGTCTAAAAATACTAACAACTACAAATCTCTAAAAATTCGTATATGTTTACTTACGAATTGAAAGTATAATAAAGCAAAGTGTAGTAAAAGTGTGCTTTTGCCCTCTCTTAAAAAGAATTTATCTTTTTACTAATTTATTACTTCAAAATTAAAATAAATATCTAATCTATAATCATATAAAATAGCATATATATAAAAGGAATAATATGAAAAATTTATATCCATACTTTAGTCAAAACCCTTTAAATAGGCTTGACCAAATACGAAGAAATGATTTAAAAGTTGAAAAATTAAAAGAATCTAAAAATACACTTTTTCTATTATTTGATGGAAGTAGCATTATTATAGATGAAAAAAATAAGATATGTTTATTTCAAAGAAATCTAATAAATGAATATAACATAGCCAATGAAGATATTATACTTTTAGGAGAATATGAAGGGGTAACATATTTTGCTACAACATTAAAAGCAGAATTAAAAAATAACTTATCAAAAATATCTCTTCGAGATTTTGTGAATCTTGATTTTTTAGATGAAAACAAATTTGGAATATTAGCTCAAGGAGCATCTGTTTTAAATTGGCATGAATCACATCAATTTTGTTCAAGCTGTGGAAATAAAACTATTATTGTTAATGCAGGATGGAGAAGAGATTGTGTTATTTGTAAAAAGGAGCATTTCCCAAGAGTAGATTCTGCGGTTATAATGCTTGTTACTTTTGGTGAGTATTGTTTACTTGGACGAGGAGTTAATTTTAAAGAAGGAAGGTATTCTTGTCTTGCAGGTTATGTTGAATCTGGTGAAACTTTTGAAGGTGCAGCCCAACGTGAACTTTTTGAGGAAGCTGGAATTGAAGGATACGATACTGAATATTTATTTTCTCAACCTTGGCCTTTCCCTTCAACTTTAATGGTTGGAATGAGAATGAAAGCAAGAACTCAAGAATTAACGCTAGATAAAAATGAAATAGCTGATGCTATTTGGGTTCATAAAGATGAAGTCCGAGCAGTTTTAAATGGTAAAGAAACTTCTATTTTTTCTATTCCTCATAAAATTGCAATTGCTAGAAATATATTAGAAGTTTGGGTAGAAGAATAAAAAAATAAATGAAACTTTTATTTATTAAAAGTTTTCATTACATCTCTATAAGGATTTCTTTTATACACACCTAATTGTTTCATATCTTTTGCAAAGAATTTCAACTCTTCAAGTGCAAGCTGTAATTTTTTTTCACTAATATGTCCATCTATATCTATATGAAACTGAGTTGCTTTCATACTCCCTGGAACTGAATAACTTTCTAGTTTTATAAGATTCACTCCATTTGTAGCAAACCCTCCTAATGCTTTATATAAAGATGAAGGGATATCTCTTACTTCAAAAACTAGTGATGTAATATATGATTCATTCTCATCATACTCTGGAATTAACATATCTTTTGAAAGTATAAGAAACCTCGTGGTATTTCCATGATGATCGCCAAAATTATCATCTAAGATATTTAGATCATATAGCTCAGCTGATAGACTTGATGCAATCGCTCCATGAGCCTTGTCTCTCATAGATGTTAACTCTTGAGCAGAACCTGCTGTATCGAATTTTGCTATTGCCTCAATATTTCTATTTGTTATATTTACATGACACTGGGCAAGTGCCTGAGGATGAGAAGAAACATATTTTATATCAGATATTGATGAATCTTTAAGTCCTAAAAGACAGTGTTTTACTGGCTCAAAATGCTCATCTAAAATGTTTAATTCCATCTTTGGAATAAGTCTATAGATTTCTTCTACTCTACCTGCAGTTGAATTCTCAACAGGAATCATTGCAAGATCTGCTTCCCCTTTTTCAACTAAAGACATTGCTTCTTGAAAACTTTCACAAGCAATTGAATTTGATTCTGGAAAAACGTTATTACATGCTAAGTGAGAATAAGCACCTCGTACACCTTGGTAGGCTATAGTTTTTTTATTCATTAAAATACCTAATTTAAATTTGCGTATTTTACAATATGATAGGTTAAAACTTAAGTTATCTCAAGTGCTTATTCTTTTACAGGTCTAGTTAGTAGCTTTTTTATAACATCTTACATGAAATTTATCAACCATAAGTTCTCTGTTAAATGCTCCAGATTTAAAGTTTATAACAATTGCTTCTGTACTTGTTCCATGTCCAAACTTTTTACCACTCCAGTAATTATCATTAACAAAATTTTTAAATTTCTCTGATAGTGTTGGATTATATACTTTTGGATCAACTATCGAGAATAGTTCTAAGAAACCAGGTAGTTCCCATCCTGACGTATTATCAACTTTTAGATTTTTACAATATTCTAATGCTTTGTGAAAACTCATTTTATCAGTTTTCGCTGCTTTATCATCTTGCCATAGGAAGTTTGTCTTTGTATCTTTAATGATATTTTCACTTTCATTTATTATTTCCGCATGTGCAAAAGTTAAAAATGCTGTGAAAATTAGTGTTGTAATTAGTTTCATTAAGTGCCCTTATAATAAAAATTTGATTTTATTATATCAATTTTTTTCTTTAAAAAATTGATTGTCATCATGTATTTAACAATCACTACACACTAGTTCCCTAAAATCTAAAAAATGTTATTTTAGGAAAAAACTATGAAATTAAAATATATAATCTTAACTCTTTTCTTGACATTGAGTTTAAATGCAACAGGAATACTAGGACAAAAAGCGCCAAGTTTTGGAGTTGACAAGTGGATTCAAACAAATGGAAAAAGTTCATTGGATATAGAAGATTTTAAAGGTAAGGTTTTATATCTTTATGGTTTTCAATCATGGTGTCCAGGATGTCACTCTCATGGCTTTCCTACATTAAATACTTTGTCAAAATATTATGCAAATGATAAAGATGTTGCTTTTGTAGCAATACAAACAGTTTTTGAAGGTTTCTCTACAAATACTGTAGATGCTGCAAAAAAGATAATTAAACAATATGGTCTAACAATGCCAGTTGGACATAGTGGACTAAATAATCAAAGGTCTCAATTGATGCTAAACTACAGAACAGGTGGTACTCCATGGACTGTATTAATAGATAAAAAAGGTATTGTGAGGTTTAATAATTTCCATTTAAGTGTTGATAAGTTAAAAGCGATGATTGATGAATTGAAAGATGAAAGTTGATTTCATGAATAGTTTTTTAAAAAATCAAATCAATCAATCTTTTTATATTCGGATTATAAAAGTTGTATTATTATTTGCAATTATGAGTATAACAATAAATGCAAAAGAAAAATATACAAATGAGTTAATAAAAGAAGACTCTCCATATTTACAACAACATGCACATAATCCTGTAAATTGGATGTCTTGGAATAATAAGGCTTTTGAAAAAGCAAAAAAAGAAAACAAAATGATTTTTCTTTCTATTGGATATAGCACTTGTCATTGGTGTCATGTTATGGAAGAAGAATCTTTTGAAAATGAAGAAGTTGCAAAAATACTAAATAAAAACTACATCTCTATAAAAGTTGATAGAGAAGAGATGCCACATGTGGATAAATATTTTCAGAATGTTCATAATTTAGTTAATAGAAGAGCTGGGGGATGGCCTTTAACAATTATTTTAACTCCTAAACGAAAAGCTTTTTTTGCAGCTACTTATATTCCTATTGAAAAAAAATATGGACGAACAGGAATAAAAGAACTTTTACTTGATGTCAAATCTGGTTTTGAAACTGATACAAAAAGAATTTATGATATTTCTAATAATATTGAAAGAGTATTAGAAGAGAATAGAAGTTCCTCTTATGAAAAAAAAGATTTAAATATTTCTTTAATAAATCAGTTTGTAAAAGAAGTTGATGATTCTTTTGACCATGAAAATCAAGGAATAGGGGAACGACCTAAATTCCCCCATGCTTCAACTACTGAAACATTACTTGATATATATTCAGTATATAAAGATGAAAAAGCTTTAGAATTAGCAACAAAAATGTTAAAAGCAATGGCAAATGGTGGAATATATGATCAAATAGAAGGAGGATTTTATAGATATAGTGTAGATGAAAAATGGATGATCCCTCATTTTGAAAAAATGTTATATACAAATGCAGAACTTCTAAACCTGTCTCTTATACACATCTTGACGCTGCCGACGAAGAGGATAGTGTAGATCTCGG
>CAJXPH010000070.1 GCA_913057765.1 uncultured Campylobacteraceae bacterium | reverse complement strand
AGATCCTCTCTGGTCTCGTGGGCTCGGAGATGTGTATAAGAGACAGTAATAATTCCGTTTTTAAAGATGATAAGTTTTGTTTTATATCTTGCGTGATTTGCAGTTTTTCACTTCGAACATTTTGATTTGAAAGTACTTTGTTTTCTAATGTTGAAATATTTTCACTTAAGCCTTTTAGATTTGAAATAATTGTTGAAATCTTGCTATTTTGTGCAGAAATATTTTTTGTTTCATTTAAATTTGTTAACATATTTAAAAGATTTTTAGGTTCAATTGTAGATGTATTTTTTGCAAATAAATTATTTGTTTGCAGTAAATTATCAACTTGTTTTAAAATTGCCTGATTATTAGGTATATTTTTACTTAATGTTAATTCACTTTTTAATTGGATTAACGCTTCCTGTGTTTTTGATGATATAACTTCTTTTGTTTGTGTTGGACTTGTTTGCGTATTATTGCTTGCCACACTATTGTTTATTGTATTATTTACTTTCGATTCTAAAAGCTGTGCTTTTGAGGATAAGTCTTTTAATGAATTCGTAAGAGTAGATAAACTTGATAATTGCTTATCTCCAACATTTTTTGATAAATTTTGTAATAAACTAACTAAAGATTTGAGTTCTGTACTATTTTGAGTAGAAGATGCTGGTGATTTTAAATTATTTGTTAATAGTTTATCTATTAAACTTTCAATTTTTTTTGCATCTAACCCAGGAATATTTTTAATTATTTCTTTTATTTGATTTAATATATTTTCTAAGTTTTTTGGAAGAGTAGTACTCCCTTTAGCTTGTTCTAATACTTTTGATTCTAAAAAAATACCTGATTTGGAAATCAAATCTTTTAAAGACTTTTCATCCATAGTTGATATATCTTTTAAAAAACTTTGTAACAAAGGTTTATATTTAGATAGGTTTGACTCACTATCAATCTGATTTAATAATGTAGTAATTGACTTTGAGAAAGTCCCTAATTCTTTAAATAAAGTTGAATTTTTTAGTATATTTTCTATTGTAGCTTTATTCTTATTCCCTGTTTTTAAATCAGAAAATAAATTTTTAAGAATATCCCCGACTGTTGTATTACCATTTTTGACGTTATTTAGAGTTTTTGCATCTGCCTCTTTTAATACGTTTTTTAAAACTTTATTTTCATTTGGCAATAAAATATTTAATAAGCTATTGTTTGAAACTAACATAATTAAAGTATAACATAAATATTAAATAGTGGCTATTAAATAATATTTTGAAATATTAGTGAAAATTCTAATTGACATAATAAGTAATTTTGTGTAGAATTTCGTGATTAACATAAGGTTGGAAATGAAGTTTGAAGTAGTAATCCCAATTGATGGGTGCGAAAATGAAAAAGAATTTGAATTATCAAAACTAGATGACTTTTTTTCGGTAATTAAAGGTATTGAAACTGGTGTTGCATTACGACTTATGAGTTTTGGTGCTTTAAAATCACTAGCATTTGAGCTACCTGAAGATTTTAAATCAAAATTAGAAATAGAAAGTATTGAAGATATTTCAATTTTCTATATATTTGTACTTCAATCACATGTATCTGATTCTTCAATGGATATTTTCTCTCCAGTAATAATGAATAATAAATCCCTAAAAATGGGTCAAATTCATCTAAATCTTTCAGAATTAGGACTTGAAAGTCTTAATGCAATACTACCAAATCTAAAATAGCTAACTAAATTTTATAAGTTTTTTTAGATATAATCTTTTAAATTTTAATGAAGGATTTATATGCAAGATATAATCGTTTGGCATAACCCACGATGTTCTAAATCAAGAGATGCATTAACTTATTTGGATAAAAAAGGATTAATCCCTACAATCTATAAATATATGGATGAAAATCCTAGTGTTGATGAATTAAAAGAAATGTTAAAACTTTTAAATATTGATGTTAGAAAATGGATGAGAACAAAAGAAGATATATATAAAGAATTAAATTTAAAAGATATTCAAGATGAAGATAAATTATTGGAAGCGATGGCAAATAATCCAAAACTTATTGAAAGACCAGTAGTGATTAATGAAAAAAAAGCAGTAATCGCAAGACCTTTAGAAAATATTGATACAATCTTATAATGACGCCTGAAGTACATATAAAACAATTAAGAATAAGATATATTCGGGTTTTAGAGAAATTTTTTACAAGAACTATTTCTTTACTTAAACTTGAAAATTTTGATATAGAACTTTTTAGAGTAAGAACTCTTAAAAACTATGAAGACATAAAAAGAGTAAAAGCTGTTGATTTAAATTCTAAGTATTTAGTTGATTTAATATCATTTATAAATAAAACATTGACTTATTTAGAAAATCATACTGATAGTTTTGAAGATGAAAGGAGTACTCTTTTAAAAGATGGTAACTTACTTCAAAAAGAGAAAAATCTAAATTCATATAGAAAAGATAAACATAAAAAGTCAAAATTTAATGATGGGTATTAATGGCTAAAGCTGAAGAACCAATTGATGAGCATAAGACCTTTAATCTTAGTGGTGTTTTAAAAAAAGTACTTTATAAAAATGATGAAACAAAATACACTATCGCTGTACTTGAAAATAATCAAAAAGTTTGTGGTACATACTTTGATACTGATATTGAAAAAATAGTTGGTGAAGAAGTTGTTTTAAAAGGAAATTGGACTACACATAAAAAGTATGGTGTTCAATTTGAATTTGAAACATTAGAGTTAAAAGAAGCAGAAATGTTTTTCTTTTTAACTAAAATTGTTAAAGGCATTGGCAAAAAGTTCGCTCATGAATTACTTGAAAAATATGATGAAGCCGAATTAGTAGAAATATTAAATGAACGACCAGGAGAACTTTTACAGTTTAAAGGTATAAAAGAAAAAAAACTTGAAAAAATAGTAAGTTCTTGGCAAAAATTTAAACACCTAAGGGAACTTGGGGCCTTTTTAGCACAGTTTGGAGTAACTTCAAATCTTATTACTAAAATATATTCGCACTTTAGTGAAGTTAGTGATTTAATTGATAAAATCAAAAAAAATCCGTATATTCTTATAAACATAAAAGGCATTGGTTTTAAACGAGCCGATGAAATAGCTAAATCTTTGGGGATGGACCCTAGATCTGAGTTTAGAGTAAACGCATGTGTAAATTATACTTTAAGAGAGTTTTGTGATAACAATGGAAATTCTTCTATAGATAAGTCCCATCTTTACAAACTTCTTGATGAGTCATTACATTTTAGGGATGAAGAAGATTTATATGAACAAGTAGTTACAAAAATGCTTGTTGAAGAAGATATTTTTCAAACAAATGAATTTAGACTTTCTCCTGCTATGCTTTATTTTGCAGAACGTCGTATTTTGGAATTTTTTCAAAGACGAGAAGGTGAACAAAATAAAAGAATTATAAAGAAATTTGATGAATACTTAGAAAAGAAACAAAAAACTTTAGGTTTTGAACTAAGTCCTGAACAAAAAAAAGCAGTTGAAATTATAAATGAAGGTGATAAAACTCTATTTTTAATTGGTTATGCTGGAACGGGTAAATCTACATCAAGTAGGGCAGTCTTAGAGCTTCTAGAAGAGATAGTTCCTTATGATGATATAATTACTATTGCGTTAAGTGGTATTGCCTCACAGCGTATTTCTGATACAACTGGATATAACAGTGCAACAATACAATCACTTTTTGTAAAAAATGAAGATAAGGATTTTTTCCCTCATAAAGTAATACTACTTGATGAAGCCTCAATGGTAAATTCTGTCATGTTTTATAATCTGATTAAAAAAATTGATGATGATACGATTTTTATAATCGTTGGTGATGATGGTCAGTTGCCTGCTATTGGTGCTGGTAATATACTTGCCGATGCAATCAAGTTTGAACTTGCACCTATTTGTAAACTAACAAAAATCTATAGACAAAGTGAAGATCAGGCAATAGCCGTTATTGCAAATGATATTAGACAAGGAAATATTCCTGAGTATAATGAAGAGTATCAAGATTTTAAATTTGTTGATGTTTCAATTGATAATTATTATGCAGTAAAAAATACGATGAAACAAAATGAGTTCTCTAATGTAAGGGCTCAAATAAGTGAAAATATTTTAAATACTATTTTAAATATTTCTTCACATTATATTCAACCTTATTATGATTTTATTAAAGAAAAAGATATATCAAAAGCCTTAACTCTTTTTCAAGTTATTACACCAATGAAAGCTGGTCCATTGGGGGTTGAGAATATAAATATGCAACTTCAAACTTTATTTAATCATACAAAAGGAAAAGCTTATAAAGCAAAACTTTATGAGTATAAAATGAGTGATAAAGTAATTCATATTAAAAATGAAAATATGAAAGCTCAGACTATGCAAATGTATAAAACAGGTTCTACTGAATTTTTAGAGAAGAGGGTTTTTAACGGTCAACTAGGGCTTATTATTAAGCTTGATTTTGAAGAAAATAGATGCATTGTTTTATATCCAAATGATGATATGGTAGTTTTCTATGACTTTGATGAACTGTCTTTTCTTCTTTCTCTTGCATATTGTCTAACTATTCATAAAACTCAAGGAATGGAGTATGAAAATGCGCTTATTCCTATGACTTTTTCACATTATATTATGCATAATACAAAACTTTTATATACTGCAATTACTCGAGCAAAAAAAATGTGTTTTATTGTCGGAGAAGAAGATGCATTCAGAAGTGCTTGTAAAAGAATAGAAACAACAAAAAGAGAATCTGTAATAAACGATTTATTATCAAAAAATATTTAGAAATAATATTTAATCTGCCTTTACCTACTTAAAAGCAATTTTTCTGTAACATAACTAAAATTTTTCAGAGGATAATATTTTATGATTACATGGATGCAGAAACACAAGAAATGGCTTGTTATAACAATTTGGATAAGTACAATAGCATTTGTTGGAGCTGGATTCGTCGGCTGGGGTTCTTATGATTATGGTTCAAAAGGTGGAGCTGTAGCAGTTGTTGGTGATAGAGAAGTTAGCGCGAATGAATACCAAAGAGAATATTCAGCTTTATATGAGCAATATTCAAGAATTTTTGGAGATCAGTTTAATCAAGAAATGGCTGATAAAATGAATTTAAAAGATGCCGCATATAAATTATTAATTCAAAAGAATCTTATACTTTCTTATGCAGATGAGTTAGGTTTTGATATTACGAACGAAGAAATTGCAAAACAATTAGTTCAAATTCCAGGATTTATAAAAGATGGAAAATTTGATAAAGAAACGTATATAAGAGTTTTAAATCAAAATAGAACAAATCCTACAGAATTTGAAGCATCAGTAACTAGAGACCTTCTATTAGAAAAAGTAGAATCATTATTTAGAATTAGTGCTAATCAAAATGAAATAGAAAATTTAAATAAATTACTTTTCTCAGAAGATGATATTTCAATTAAAATATTAAACCAAGATGAAATAGTTCTTAATATAAAAGATGAAGATATCAAAAAGTATTGGGAAGTAAATAAAGACAATTACAAATCTAAACCAGCATATGATTTAGAATTAAATGAAGTTGATTTAGTATCTGAAACTTTCTCTGATGAAGATATCGCAAATAATTATAGTAAGTTTAAAATTGACTATAAAAAAGAAGATGGGAAAATTAAGTCTTTAGAAGAAGCTAAAGAAGATATTGTTAAAGCTTTAAATTTAAAGGCAACAAGAACTGTAGCACTTAAGAAACACCTTAAAATTAAAAAAGGTAAAGAGCAGTTAGATAAAAAAGCTACTATTTTTGAAGATAAATTATCTTATTCTTTAGAAAACAATGAAAAAATTAAAAAATCTATTCCTGGTGATTTATTAAAACCTTTCTTAGAAGGGGATAAGTATATTATTGTAAAAGTAGTAAATAAAATCATGCCTAAGACATTACCTTATGAAAAAGCAAAAGCATTAGCTTTACTAGATTATGAAAAAGTTGCTAAATCAGAAAAATTAGAACTTGAAGCAACTAATGCATTAAAAAACTTCTCTGGAACAAATATTGGTTATGTAGCAAGAGACTCTTTTTCTAAATTAAAAGGTTTAAATCAAGAAGAAGCATTAGGTTTTTTAAATCAACTTTTCTCTTCTAGTGAAAAAACGGGTAAAATTAATGTTGGAAATAAAATTGTTCTTTACACAATCAATGATACAAGATTAGCTTCATATGATAAATCAAAAGATGAAGCAGTATCAACTACTATTAACAATTTATATAGCCAAGAAATGATGACTAATTTAGTAAAAAGTTTAGAAAATAGATATGAAGTGCAATCTTCAAATAACGTAAAGGAGTAGTAGTTGAATAAAACTCTTTTAGCAATTGATATTGGGTCAGCAAATATAACTGCAGTTATTGCACGAAATAATTTAGACTATAAAATCAATATCCTAGGAACAGGTTCATATAAAAGTGATGGTATTAATAAAGGAGTAATTTCTAATATAGAAGTTGCTTCAAAATCCATAAAAGAAGCTGTTTTACTTGCAAAGAGAAATACAACTGAACAGATTGATTCTACTGTTGTATCTATTTCTGGGGCTTATACCAAAGGAATTAGAAGTTCTGGTAGTGTAAATATTCCAAATGGATTAATAACAGAAAATGAAATCAATCAAGTACTTCAAATGGCTTTATATAATGCAACAATTATTCCTGAATATGAAGTTGTTCATGTAATTCCAATTTTCTTTAAAATTGATGATGCTGCTGATGTTGAAAATCCATTAAATATGAATGGCTCAAGATTAGAAGTATCAGTTTTTGTTGTAACTGCCAAAAGAACTGCACTGACAAATGTACAGTCTGCTCTTAAAATAGCAGGAATTACAGTTAACAATTTTGTTTTAGATTCATATGCAACTGCAATATCTGTTTTAGATGAGCAACAAAAGAAGTTTGGAGCTACAGTAATAAATATTGGAGCTACAACTACTGAGTTTATTTGTTATAAAGGTACATCTGTTATTTATAATGGTTTTATTCCTGTTGGTTCTAATCATATAACAAATGATTTATCTGTAATGTTACATACTCCTCCAATTGCTGCAGAAAAAATTAAAACTGAATATGGAAGCTTATTAAAAAGTAGTGAAGAACTAGCAAATAAAAAAGTTAGAACTCCAAGAATTGGTGATGAAAAAAACTCTTCTGAAGTATCTTTAGAACATGTTCAAACTATTATTCATGCAAGAGTTGAGGAAGTTATAACTTTAGTTAGAAATAATCTAAAAAAGAGTGGTATTCATGAAAGCATGGGCACAGGAATAGTTATAACTGGTGGAATGAGTAAGCTTGAAGGAATGAAAGAACTTGCGACATTAGTATTTGATAATTTACCAGTAAAAATTTCTAATCCTATAAATATTAAAAATGGATATATGAGTTTTGAAGATCCTACAATGGCAAGTATAGTAGGGCTTTTACTTTTTTCTTTAGAACCAAATAGAAATTTTGAACTAGATTCAAATAAAAATTTAATTAAAAAAGTAAAAATAGAAGAGGCTCCAAGAAGAATTGAAGAGCCTGTTTCTACTCCTACTGCAAAATCAGAAGCAATAAAAGAAGAAAAAGTAAAAACTGAAGAATATACAATTAAGGGTGACCATAATACAACAATTTTACCAACTATCTCAAAAGATAAAAAAGGTAAAGGAATGTCAAAATTCTGGAATGTTATTACGGAGTGGTTTTAATGAATGAGAATCTATTTAAGGTGGACGATATAAAAGTGGAAATGCCAAATCAAACTCTATCAGACAATGTAGCTAAAATAGCAGTAATAGGTGTTGGTGGTGGTGGCTGTAATATGGTTAACCATATGATTAATGAAGGTTCTCATAAAATCGATTTAATTGCCGCAAATACTGATTTACAAGTATTACATATTTCAAAAGCTCCTAAAAAGATTCAATTAGGACTTAAACTTACTAAAGGTTTAGGTGCAGGAATGAAACCAGAGGTTGGTCGAGATTCTGCAGTTGAAAGTTACGAAGATATTAAAAATTCACTAAAAGGCGCAGATATTGTATTTATCGCTGCTGGTCTTGGTGGTGGAACTGGAACTGGAGCTGCTGCTATTATTGCAAAAGCTGCAAAAGAGATAGGTGCTCTTACTGTTTCAGTTGTGACTAAACCATTTACTTGGGAAGGTAAAAAAAGAGCAGGTTTAGCAAATCTTGGTCTTGAAGAAATTAAAAAAGTATCTGATTCAATTATTGTTGTACCAAATGATAGATTATTAGAAATAATTGACAAAAATGTTGGTATGAAAGATGCTTTTAGAATTATTGATAATATCTTATACCAAGCTGTAAATGGAATGACAGAGGTTATTTTAACTCCTGGAAATTCTGACATTAATACTGACTTTGCTGATGTTAAAACAATTATGCAGCATAAAGGTATGGCTTTAATGGGTATTGGAAAAGCTAAAGGTGAAAATGCATCACAAAGAGCTTTAGAAGATGCTATTGATTCTCCTTTATTAGATAAAGTATCTCTTGGCGGTGCAAAAGGGATTTTAATCCACTTTAATATACATCCTCAAGTATCTTTATTTGCAATTAATGATGTTATGTCAAGTATTCATGACACGATTGATTCAAATGCTGAAATTATTTTTGGTACAACTTCTGATAGTACACTTGAAAAAGATGAAGTTAAGATTACTATTGTAGCAACTGGATTTGAGTCTAAAAATGATTTTACTCAAGTTGAAACAAAAGAGAATGAAGATGATGGAAGTCAGAAACTATCTTCTGATGATGAGAACTATTTAGATATTCCACCTTTAATGCGAGATTATAAAGTTCAATATCAATTATAAAAAAGAGTAGTACTTTACTACTCTTATCTACTCTTCAAATATCACTATATCATAAGAACTTTTTTTAATTACTAAGGCTTTAGAATTTGGCACCATGCCAAATTTATTTACATCCTTAAGTTTCACCTTATAAGTTTCTACTTCTTTCTCTAGGGAGCTTATTTTGTCATTTAACTGTAATATCAAGTCAACCCCAGCTAAATTTATACCAAGTTCTCTAGTTAAGGTAAGAACATATTTAATATGGTCAATGTCTTTTTGTGAATATAGTCTTATTTTCCCATTTGTTCTAGAGGGTTTTATTAAGCCTTCACGTTCATATTGTCTTAAAGTTTGTGGATGTATACTCAATATGTCTGCAACAGCAGAGATTAGATATACAGGTTCATTATAGGCATTAGTATCCATGTATTAACCTTTAGATTGTTTCTGGTAACTTTTCTTGAAGAATAGCTATTAATTCTTCATCAAGCTCATCTACCTTTGGTAAGACAATATTTGCTTTTAAGTATAAATCACCTTTTGCCCCAGCTTTTCTATTTAGAACACCTAGTTCTTTTACTCTAAATTTTTGACTTTGTTTAGTATTTTGTGGTACTTTTAGTGTAATATCTTTATGAACTGTTTTAATTTCTATTTTTCCACCAAATAATGCAGTTTTTAATGGAATGTCAAAAGATTTTGTTAATGTAAATTCGTCTCTTTGATATTCTGGACTAGCAGATACATTAACTTTGATAATCAAATCACCTCTTTGGCCTTGATAAGATTTTCCTTTACCTTTTGCTCTGATCTTTTGACCATCTTTTATACCTTCTGGGATTTTGATATCAAAAGAGTCATCATTTAAAGAGATATGTTGCTTCCCTCCAAGAACTGATACATCAAATGCAATTGTAATTTGTGCTTGTGTATCTAAATCTGGTTCATTAAATCCACCAAATCCGCCTTGTGAGAATCCTGAACCACCAAATCCAGCTCCTCCACCACCACCAAACATTTGTCTTAAAATATCATCTAAGTCAACACCTTGTCCTTGACCTTGAGCAAAATCATGGAAGTTTTGACCTCCAAACATAGAATCACCATATTGGTCGTATTGCTGCTTCTTCTCTGTATCACTTAAAACTTCATATGCCGCATTGATTTCTTTAAATTTATCTTCAGCATCTTTATCTTTGTTAACATCAGGGTGATATTTTCTTGCTAACTTTCTATATGCTTTCTTAATCTCATCTGCTGATGAGTTTTCATTTACTTCTAATGTTTCATATAAACTTTTTGCCATTTATTATCCTAATAATTTATTATATTTATATATATATTAACATAAACTTGAGTCGATGTCAATCAAGTTCTAAAGACTTTATTAGCAATATATAAAGAGATATGAGAAAAGAAACTTTATAGTTGAGTCTTTATAACTAAATAAATAGAGCTCATTTTAACTATATTTAATCATTATTTTGCTACTTTTAAGCTATGTTTGAAAAAAATGAATGGACACAAATAGAACTTTATAAATACACTAAAATATTAGAAAAAGAGGGAACAAAAGTTGTATTAATTGATACGATTTTAAAACCTATAGATAATATAGAAACAATTACATATAATCCTTATGAAATGTTAGAACTGCCAGAAAATACGGTATTTGTTTTTTATTGTGATACTGGAAAAGTTACTAAAGAAAGATTAAATTATTATAAGAAAAAATTTCCAAAGCATAAATGCATTAGTTTAAGAGGTGGAAGAGGTTATTGGAGACCGAATTATCAGCTTTTAGATGAGATTGGCAAAAATGCTTAAAGAATATGACTATGTAATAGTTGGAGCTGGAATTACTGGATGTAGTATTTCTTATTTTTTATCTAAAAAATCTAAATCAATTTTACTTCTTGACAGAAATTGCGATGTTGCACAAGGAGCAAGTGGAGCAGCAGGTGCATTTTTATCTCCACTTTTAGGAAAGCCTAATAAGTTTAAAAACTTAGTAACCGAAGCATTAAAGTTTTCTACAGACTTTTATTTAAAAAATATTTCTGATGATATTATAAACTGTGGAGTTGTTCGAATTCCAAAAAATAATAAAGATAGAGAGAAGTTTAACTCATATAAACCTTATATGGATTTTCCTTATAAAGAAGAAGGTGAAGGTTATCTTTTTGAAATAGGCTCTCAAGTAAATCCATATAATATTTGTAAATCATTATCAAAAAATATAGAAAAGAAGTTTAATTACGAAGTAGGGGATATAAAAAAAGTAGGTAACTATTGGGTTGTTAATGATGAAATAAAAGCCAAAAATCTCATACTAACAACTGGTGCAGATATCTCTTTAGTAAAAGAAAAGTATTTTAATATTAGAGCAGTATGGGGACAAAAAATAGATATCTATACTACAACTTGTATAAGTGTTAACTATCATAAGGAGTGCTCATTATCAGTTTCAAAGCTCGATAAGGAAAAAAATAAAAATCTAGTTTCAATTGGAGCCACTCACCATCGATTTGACTGTGATCTTGATATCTGTAATCACTGTATTAAAACTGCCAATATAAATAGAATGTTTACAAATAGTTATAGTGAAAGTACTGTTAATAGCGATACAGAAAAACTTTTAAAACTTGCAAATGATATTAAACTTCTTGAAGAAGTAGAAGTTTGCGATATAAAAATTGGTGCCCGTGCTTCAAGTGTAGACTATTTCCCTATGGTTGGTAAGTTGATTGATTCAAAAAAAACTTTAGAAAAATTTCCACATTTAGAAAATGGCTCTCATGTAAAAGATGAGATGCTAGAAACTATTGACAACTTATATGTTATCAATGGTGTTGGTGGTAGAGGCTTTGTTTTATCCCCTTACTTAGCAAAAAAATTAACTGATATGATTCTGGAAAATAATTTTTTAAATCCAGATATTAAAACACATAGATCTGTCTCTTATACACATCTCCGAGCCCACGAGACCAGAGAGGATCTCG
>CAJXPH010000069.1 GCA_913057765.1 uncultured Campylobacteraceae bacterium | reverse complement strand
ATCTACACTATCCTCTTCGTCGGCAGCGTCAGATGTGTATAAGAGACAGATAACAAAATTTGTATATTTACTTACATTTTTAAAAACTAAAGTTGATGTTTTAAAAGCTTCTAATGAAAAGCTAGGATTATAAAAAATAAAACCATTTTTAATTAGTCTATTTTTAGCAATTTTAAAAAAATCTTTTGAAAGTAGATTTGATACATTACTTCTAAAATGCCAAGTTGTATTCATAATAATTGCATCAAATTTTTTATTTGGATTTCTTTTTAACCATCTTCGACCATCATCATAGACAAAATCTATTTTTTTATTACTAAGTAGATGGTTTAATTGATATTTCTCTAGTAGTTTTATATATCCAGGGTTTATTTCAACAACAGTTATTTTCTTCACTGTAGGAATTTGACTTATAATTTTTATCCATGAACCAGTACTAAGTCCAATAACAAGTATATGCTCAAGAGGGTTTTTAAAAGCAGCAATTCTGTAGGCTCTCCTTATACCATTAATATCATTGTCTAAGTCAGTATTAATTGCTCCATCGTACATTCCTGAACCATAAACAACTTTACCTTTTTTTGCAATTTCAAAAACATCAATAATACCATGTCTATTTTCAATGGTAAATATTGATTTTTTCCCTAAAATTAGTGTTGAAAGATTTTTATCTTCTAAAAGAGTATTGAAAAGTAGTATTAGTGCAGTTATTATCAAGAATGTGATAAGTTCTTTAATATTTTTTCTAGATATATAAATATATACGAATGCTGCAATAAAAGCTGTTGCGACTGATAATATAATGAATGTATTAATAGTAGTGAAATATTCAAGTAAAATAAAACCTGTAAAAATAGGTCCTAATGTTGAACCTATAATATTTCCAAAATATATAAATGATACAGATGAACCAACTTTTTTTGAAGTAGTACCGAGATGGTGGGCTATAGGAAAGATTATACTTTTAAAGAAAGCACTAAAAAATATCCCTAAAGCAAATATTGGTAAAAGGTATGTTTTCATTATAGTTAGAGCAAGATATAAAAATAAAATATCGGAAATAGAAGATATCATTAGTATATAAAAACTTACTTTGTATAAATCATATTTTTTGTTAGTACAATAATCTCTCCCATATAAAGAACCAAGTGCAATACCCGTTAGAAATATAATTAAGACGATTGAGAATACTTGTGGTAAAGTTTTAAATGTATATGAGGCAACTCTTACCCAAAGTATTTCTGAACTTAAACTAATAAAACCTACGAAAAGTGATAAATAAAAAGCGAATAATCTAGCTTGCTTCATTTTGGGCTTTCGTTGATATTAAAAATGCAAAAAATGCAATAATAAAATTATTTGCAGATATAAGTTTTATAGTTGTAGGAATATCATAATACATTAATGCTACAAATCCAACAATTAAAGCGCCTATTGCTGCACCAAAAGTGTTATAAGAGTATAAAATACCAGTAGCGTATCCTATATTTTTAGAGCTTCTATATATATAAGTAATTAAAATAGGCAATGTTGCACCCATTAGAATTGTTGGGATTAAAAGAGTTGAAAAATTAACAATAAATATAACAAAAGATGTTGAGAGTACAAATAGATTTCCTACATATGCAATGATCTCATAGCTAAAGAACCCAAATGTACCAATTAATATTTCAATCAAAATAAATAATATAATTTGTTTATTTTTATAAAAATCAGCAAGTTTCCCTCCTATAAGTGCCCCTAACCCTAAGCCAAGCATAAAAGTAGATACTATAATCGTAATTGAGTCAATATTAACTCCAAAAGTTGAAAAGAGGACTCTTTGCCAAATCACTTGATATGCAAGTGCCGAAACACCTGATAATAAAAAGAGTATATATATAAGTAAGTTTTCTTTGAACATAGACTATTGATTTTTCCTCTATAAAGTTAACGAATGATAATAATATCATAAAAATTATGTATAATTACAAAATGAAAATCGAAAAATTATCTGGTATATTAATATTCATTTCCTTTTTAATCACAATTTATAGCTATTTTTATTCGAATGATATTTTTATATTCTCAGGTATATTTGCTTGGTTGGCATTTATTTTACTTTTTAAATTTACTTCAAATACAAAATTACTTATTACACTTTTAGTATTTTCTTTTTTAGCTTTTCTATATAGTTTTATAAATAGTTTTCAAATAGACTATTCGAGGTCGATTTTAGTCAATCAATACCTTTTAACTCTTTTAATTGGAGTAGGGTTTTTAAGACTAATTGCAACTCCTAAAAAAGAAAAAATAAAAGAACTTCCAAAAGGGAAAGAGTCATTTTTAAAAACATATTTAGGGATACATCTTTTCGGTTCAGTAATTAATCTTTCATCCTTAATTCTTGTAGCTGATAAATTATATAAAAAAGGACCTATCTCAAAATTACAAATTGTGTTACTTACAAGAGCATTTTCTTCTGATGCATATTGGTCGCCTTTTTTTGTTGCTTTTGCTGCAGCTTTAACTTATGCTCCCGATTTATCCACATCAACAATATTATTAACAGGGCTTGTTTTAGCTTTTATAGCTTTTTTGGTTACTTATTTAGAAGTTATGGATATAAAAAAATATAATATTAATGAGTTTAGAGGATATCCCATTCATTTTGAGACTTTGTATTTACCATTTATTTTGGCCCTAATGGTTTTATTTACAAATTATCATTACCCTGATTTAAAAGTTATACTATTAATTTCATTTTTTTCTATTGTATTAACCTCATTTATTCTTCCTTTAAAAATTGGTTTAAAAAAAGCAATTTCAAAATTGAACCACCATGTTACGGATGAACTGCCTAAAATGAAAAATGAAATAGCACTTTTTTTAGTTGCAGGTATGTTTGGAGTGAGTATTAGTTCTATATTAGTTGGCTTAAATATAAGTTTACCTTTTGAAACTTTTAATGGTTTAACAGCATCTATATTACTTCTCGTTTTGATTATGTTGTCGTTTGTTGGAATACATCCAATTATATCGATTGCCATTATCGGAAATTGGATGAATGAGTTAAATCATACTTTGTTAGCTATGACATTTTTAATGTCTTGGTCAACTGCTGTTTCAACTTCACCCTTTAGTGGTTTAAACCTTACTATGCAAGCAAGATATAAATTAAATGCAATTGATATCTTTAAAACAAATTTACCCTATGTTATACGTATGTATATTATATGCGTGATAGCTCTTTTTTTCACAGCTAATTATTTAGGACTTTAATAAATAATTCTTCTTGAAGTCCAGTATTTTTTCTTGTAATAAGGTTTATCTAATTTTGTAAACTTTACACCTTTAATAGATGCATGCATAAAATCACCATTTCCCATATATATTCCCACATGTTTATCAAATTTACCTGTTCGAAAAAATACTAAATCACCCATTTCTAAGTCAGATTTTTTTATATGTTTTCCTAGTTTTACCTGAGTGGTTGTTGTTCTTGGAATATTTACATCAAATTTTTCTTTATAAATTCTTTGAGTGAAAGCCGAACAGTCAATTCCTTTTTTAGAATTACCGCCATAAGTGTATTTTACATCTTTCCACTCATTATAGAAATCCATAAGTGAACGATTCATAAGAATAGTACTACTTGGACTTACAAGTATTCGTCTTTGTTCTCCGAGCATTTTTTTATATTCTTCTGGAGTTATTATTGGCTCGTAAGTTGTATTATTTTTAAGTGAATGTTTTATTGCATTACTTTTTATAATACTATCACTACTAACTTGTTTTGTAGTAGTTCCACAGCCATTAAGTATTAAACCTAAACTCAGTATAAAAATCGAACTTTTAATCATAAAAATAATACTCCTAATAAATAATTCTTTTTACTTTCCAAAAATGCTTTGAATAGTAGTTATTATCAAGTCTTGATATTGTCACACCTCTTTTTGTTGAAGCATGTAAAAACTTTCCACCTTCTAGATATATTCCAACATGTCTAGAGTTCCATCCTGTTTTAAAAAATATTAAATCTCCCATTTCAAGTTCATCTAATGAGATTTCTTTACCAACCTTTGATTGAAGGGCAGTAGTTCTTGGGATATTTATATTTAGTCTATCTTTAAAGGTTCTTTGAACAAAGGCTGAACAATCTATTCCTTTCTTTGTATTTCCCCCATATTTATATCGAACTCCCTTCCAAGAGTTGTATTGTTTGTTTAGAGATAAGTAAAGCTTTTGATAGTTAATACTCTTTGATAATTGATAATCATATTCCGATTTATTTGGAAATGTTTTATCTGTATTTGTAGAGTAATTTGAAGAATTACTTTTAAAACTACAAGCTTGAAAACTAAAAATAAGAAATAAAAATAAGAAAATATTCTTTATAATCTTCACAAATTTTACCTATCAAATCTTTTTTTTAACATATATTTTAGCCTAAATCCTCCTATAAATCAAATTCTCCACAATCATTACATGATTTTTGTTATACTTTTAGAAATTACAAAAAAGGATTATAATGTCAAACTTAACTAGCAAATCGATGTTCACATTAGGAGTTTTTATATTATTTGGTCTAGTAAGTCTAGGCTACTTTTTAGTTGAATCTGTAAATGTTTATAAACAGTATGATAGAACAGTAACAGTAAAAGGTCTTTCTCAAAAAGATTTCAAAGCTGATGTTATTCTCTGGCCTATTAAATTTACAACACCAGATAAAGATTTATTTAATTTAAATAAAAAGATTGAAGGATATACAAATGTAATAGTTGATTTTCTAGAAAAGAATGGAATTAAAAATGATGAAATAAGTATTCATGCTCCTTCAATAACTGATAAATTAGCAAATGATTATTCTAATAGAAATTTCCAATATAGATATTTAGGAAATAGAACTATAAATGTTTATTCTAAAAATGTAGAGATAGTTAGAGATGTAATTTCGAAGTTATCACAACTTAATAAAAAGGGAATTATCTTTAATGTCAATGGGTATGATACAAGAATAGAATATATATTTAAAAGATTAAATGAAGTAAAACCTTCTATGATAGAAGAATCAACAAAAAAGGCAAGAGAAGTTGCTTTGAAGTTTGCAAAAGATTCAAATAGTAAATTAGGTAAAATTAAAAAAGCAAGACAAGGACAATTTTCTATTTTTGATAGGGATAAAAATACTCCCCATATAAAAACAGTTAGAGTTGTATCTTCTGTTGAGTATTATTTAAATGATTAAGAGGATTAGAATCCTCTTAATGTAACACCTAAGTAAATAGCAATAAGTCCTAATATAATATTTAATGGAATAAAATACTGAGCAATTGGAGTTAACAACTCTTTAGCAATTGGAAATTTTCCATCATTAAAAGCTTTTTGTGCTTTATTTCTTTTTATATAAATAGTTATAAAAACAATTGTCATAATTGACCAGATAACTTCTTTTGCTATTACAGTAGGGTATAAAGGTGTTCCTTTAAATCCTAATGCAATTATCATAATAATGGCAGTAACTAATAGAATAATGATTGCAGGTATTACCATATTAAAAAATCTTCGTAAATTTTCTAAGGTTCTACCTAGTTTTATTTTAGGTTCTTCAATATCTTGCATAGAGTAATGAATTGCAAATCTTATTGCAATCATTCCTCCCACCCAAATTACAGCAGATATAACGTGTAAAAATATAATTAACGATGAAAAACTATTAAAAATTGTTTCCATGTATTATAGATTAGCTTTTACAAATGCTAATGCTGCAATTTTTGCATCTTCTATTTTAGATACATCTTTACCCCCAGCTTGTGCAAAGTCTGGTCTACCACCACCTCCACCACCAACAATTGGAGCAATATTTTTAATCCAATCACCAGCTTTAACAGCTGTGTTTTTACTTCCTGCAACTAACATTACTTTTTCACCTTTTGGCTGAAGTAGTAATATTGCAAGTTTTTCATTAGAGTTTTTCATGTCATCAACAATTTTTTTGATATCACCATTTTTAACAATATCAACTACTACTTTTGTATCCCCAATCATTTCTTCACTTATTGGAGATGCTGATGAATTTTGAACCTCTTCAACTTCTTTTTTAAGTTCTTTGATTTGTTCTTTTAATTTTTTAATACCAAGAATAGGGTCATTATTTTTAACTTCTGTTTGAACTTGGTTCATTTTAGAAATAATTTCTTTTGTATATTTAATAGCTGAACCACCACAAACTGCTTCTATTCTTCTAACACCTGCGGCTACACCTGATTCTTTTGTAATATAAAAAGAACCGATATCAGCAGTATTTTTTACATGAGTTCCACCACAAAATTCAACAGATACATCAGTAAAATCAACCACTCTTACTGTATTACCATATTTTTCACCAAACATAGCAATTGCACCTTTTTTCTTAGCTTCTTCAATAGGTAGCTCTTCTACGCTTCCTTTGATTCCACGTGCAATCATAGTATTTACTAAATCTTCTACTTCTTCTACTTGATCTTCTGTCATAGCTTTTGGATATGTAAAGTCAAATCTTAATCTTGCAGAATCATTTAATGAACCTGCTTGTGAAACTGTATCACCTAAAACCATTTTTAATGCACTTTGAAGTAAGTGTGTTGCACTATGATGTTTTGCAATTTCGTATCTATTTACAACAACCGCTTCTACTTCTTCTCCTGCATTAATATTTGAATTCTCTACCTTTACTTTTGATAAGTTTAATCCGTGAAACTTTTCTGTTCCTTCAATAATAGCAATGTGCTCATTATCTTCTAATGCTCCAATATCACCATCTTGTCCACCTGAAGTTGCATAGAATGGAGTTTGCTCTAACATAACCCATCCTGTATTTCCTTTTTCAAGTGTAGATATTTCTTTAAAATTCTCATCTAGAAGTGCAGTAATTTTCGTTTTGTAAGAGTTGTTTTCATACCCGACAAATTCATTTACACCATATTTTTCAAGTAGTTGTTTGAAGTCACCTTCTGTTGAAGCATCTCCACTACCTTTCCATGCAGCTTTTGCTTTTGCTTTTTGTGCATTCATTAATGAATCAAATTTCTTTGTATCAACTTGAAGGTTCTTATCTCTTAACATATCTTCTGTTAAGTCTAATGGGAATCCAAATGTGTCATAAAGTTTAAATGCAATTTCACCTGAGAAAATAGCTTTTGTTTTTGCTAATTCATCATTAAAGATTGACATACCGGTATCAATAGTTTTTATAAATCTTTCTTCTTCAAGAGTAAGTTGTTCTTTTATATAGTCTTTTTGTTCTACTAAATCAGTATAGTGCTCACCCATAATATCACATAGAGTATCATATAATTCAGAGAGGAATGGTTTTCTAAACCCAAGTAAGTAACCATGTCTAACAGCTCTTCTCATGATTCTTCTATTTACATAAGGTCTTCCTTCGTTTCCAAATAAAATACCTTGTGAAAGCATAAATGAATTAGCTCTTAAGTGGTCAGCTATAACTCTAAATGAACCAATAGTTTCATTTGTAGCTATTTCCCCTGCTAACTCTTCAAGTTTTTGAATAATTGGTTGGAAATTAGATGAATCAAAATTGTTTAATACACCTTCTTTAATCGCGATAACTCTTTCAAGTCCCATACCTGTGTCAATTGATGGTTTAGGTAAAGAAGTTCTTGTGATTTTTCCACTAGAATCTTTAGTTTGCTCATATTGCATGAAAACAAGATTCCATATTTCTAAGAATCTATCACCGTCTCCACCTAAATAATCTTCATCCGAATTAAAGTGTTCTTCCCCTTGATCATAGAAGATTTCAGAACATGGACCACATGGACCAGTATCTCCCATTGACCAGAAGTTATCTTTATCACCAAATCTTTTGATTCTATCTTTTGATATATGTTCTTGCCATAATTCAAAAGCTTCATCATCTGTATCATGAATAGTAACCCATAGTTTATCAATAGGCATTTCAAGATTAATTGTAAGAAACTCCCATGCATATGAAATAGCATCTTTTTTGAAATAGTCTCCAAACGAGAAATTTCCTAGCATCTCAAAAAGTGTATGGTGTCGAGCAGTATAACCTACGTTTTCAAGGTCATTGTGCTTACCTCCAGCTCTAATACATAACTGACATGATGTTGCAGTAGGATTAGCAGGTTTTGGTACTGTACCTGTGAAAATATCCTTGAATTGAACCATCCCTGCGTTGACAAACATTAGTGTTGGATCATCTGGAACTAAAGGCATTGATGAAACTATATCATGCCCTTTGCTTTTAAAAAATTCTAAGTACTCTTGTCTAATATTCATAAAAATTATCCATGTTAAATTTAAGGCTATTATTTTAACGAAAAGTTTATTTAGCAAAGATTAGTAGAGCTAATTTAAGTTTAAATAAGTATAATTTTGGCATATAACATTTATTAAAAAGGAAAAAATATGGGTAAATATACAGATTTAACTCCGGAAAACTTTGAAGAAGTTACAAATAATGGAGTGTCTTTAGTTGATTTCTGGGCACCTTGGTGTGGACCTTGTAGAATGATTGCTCCTGTTATTGAAGAATTAGCAGAAGAGTTTGAAGGAAAAGCAAATATTTGTAAAGTAAATACAGATGAGCAACAAGACTTAGCTGTTAAATATGGAATTAGATCTATTCCAACAATTATCTTTATGAAAGATGGTGAAATTGTTGATCAGATGGTAGGTGCTTCATCTAAGCAAGCATTTGCTGATAAAATTAACTCATTATTATAATACTTAAGTATTATATTCTTAAAATAAATGAAGGTAAGGTTTTTTAACCTTACCTTTTTTTTTGCCTAAATTTTTATATTAATTCAAAATGACATACTAAGGTCATATTCAACTCTTATCATTTCATCATAAAAGATATAAAAAAGGAGATGTTATGTTAAGTAACAATATGAAAATGGCACTACCAATAGTAGTTGCAGTAGTTGTAGCTCTATTACCAACACCTGAAGGATTAAGTGTAAATGCACATTACTTTTTCTCAGTGTTTTTAGGAGTAATTGTAGGTTTAATTTTAGAACCAATCCCATCTGCTCTTATAGGTTTAATAGGAGTTTCGTTTTGTGCAACTTTTGGCTTAGTTGGTGAAACTGCAAAAGCCAGTCGTTCTTGGGCTTTAAGTGGCTTTTCTAATGGAGTAATTTGGTTAATCTTTGCGGCATTTATGTTTGCACTTGGTTACAAAAAATCTGGACTTGGAAAAAGAATTTCTCTTCTTCTTGTACGAATGTTAGGTAAAACTTCTCTTGGATTGGGATATGCCGTAGCATTTTCAGATGGAATACTAGCTCCCTTCATGCCTTCAAATACGGCAAGAAGTGCCGGGACTATTTTCCCAATTGCTATTAATATTCCACAAATGTTTGGATCAACTCCAGAAAATGAGCCGAGAAAATTAGGTTCATATATCTCTTGGGTAGCAATTGCAGCAACTTGTGTTACAAGTTCTATGTTCTTAACAGCACTTGCACCAAATTTACTAGCAGTATCATTAGTAGAAAAAAGTACAGGTATTGCAATTCAGTGGGGTCAATGGTTTAGTACATTAGCAATTATTATGGTTCCTCTATTTTTATTAGTACCGTTACTTGCATATATTGTATATCCACCTGAACAAAAAAAATCACCTGAAGCACCAGCATGGGCTGCAGGAGAGTTGAAAAAAATGGGATCTATTTCAAAAAATGAACTTCTAATGTTAGGTCTTGGTTTACTTGCACTTGTTATGTGGATTTTTGGTAAACAAATCGGAGTTAATGGTACAACAGCAGCGTTATCAGTACTATGTCTTTTAGTCTTAACAAAAGTTATTTCTTGGGAAGATGTAATTACAAATAAAGGTGCGATTAACGTATTTATTTGGTTCGCTACTTTAGTTGCTATGGCATCAGGGCTTAAAAAAGTTGGTTTCTTAAAATGGGCAGCAGGTTTGATTTCTGCTAATCTAGTTGGAATGGATCCTACAACAATTGCTATACTAATTCTAGTATTCTTCTTTGTTTTCCATTACTTCTTTGCTAGTGTTACAGCTCATACAGTTGCACTTTTACCACTGTTCTTAGGGGTTGCAATGAACTTATTACCTCAAGAAATGATTCAACCATTGGCATTATTAATGGTAGGTTCATTAGGATTAATGGGAATTTTAACTCCATATGCTACAGGACCATCACCAATTTGGTACGGAGCAGGATATATCCCTCAAGCAAAATGGTGGCAATTAGGTTTTATTTTTGGAGCAATATACTTAGGCGCATTAGTTCTTCTTGGATTTGCAATCTTATAATCTTAAGTAAACTAATATTAAATGGCATTGAGTGTAGATTCAATGCCATTTTTTTTAGATAAACTAGATTATAATGTCTCTCATGAAAAAACTACTTTTATTTATCATCTTTCAAACTTTTCTTTTTGCAAATAGTTCAATCCTTATTATAAACTCATATCATAAAGGTTATGAATTTAGTGATAGCATCGTAACGGGAATAGAACGTATATTATATACTCAATCAGATATAGACATAAATATTTTGTATATGGATTCAAAAAGGGTAACTAGTAGAGAGTACTACGATAATTTAGAAAATCTTTATAGTGTACAACTTAAGAATAGAAAATATGATTTAGTTATTGCAGTTGATAGATTTGCTTATGATTTTGTTTTAGAAGTTTCTGATAGATTTTTTAAGAGTATACCTATTTTAGCCGTTGGAATAGAAAACTTTTCAAAAGAAAATGCAAAAAAATATGGAGTTGAAAATAGAGTTTCTGCCTTACTTGAAAGAAGAGATTTAAAAGGGAATGTAAAAGCAATAGAAAAACTCCTTCCTACAATAAAAAAACTTTATATTATAAATGATAAAAGTCTTAATGCACTGCATACTGAACCATTGATTAATGAACTTATAAAAGATTTCGATGATGATTATGAACTTATATATCTAAAAGAAGACAGTTTAAAAGATTTAGAAAAAAAGTTCTCTAAATATGAAGAAGATATTGGCGCTCTTTTTATTAGATTTTATAAAAATAAAAATGGTGAACTTAATAAAAATCAAGCTATTGCAAAGTTTATAAAAAATTCAAAAATTCCTATATTTATAACAGATTCAATTTTTATAGAAAAAGGTGCTACTGGAGGTAAAATTGTTGATTTAAATCGTTTTGGAGAAACTTCAGGACAAATGGCTCTTAATATTTTAGAAAAACAAAAACACGAGGTAGTTATTTCTGAGGATTTGTATTATATTTTTGATGCTAGAAAACTTAGAGAATTTGTCCTTCCTGTTGGAGTATTATCCGAAGATTATGAAATCGTAAATAAAAGACTTACTTTTTATGATAAAAATCGTGGGTTTATTGATGTTGTTTTTACTATTTCTCCTTTACTATTTTTTCTAATCTTGGGATTGATTCATAATATTTATTTGAGAAAACAAGTTGAAAAAGATTTAAGACAAAGAATTGATTTTGATGAGGTTTTATTAAATGCAATAGAAAGCCCTATCTTTTGGCAAAATGACAAAGAAATTATTGTTGATTCAAATGATACTTTTTGTAAATTAATTAAATTAGAGGGCAAAGATATTTATGGAAAAAGACTTAAAGACTTTGAAGATAATCGTAATGTTAGGAAAGTCATAAAAGTACTTGAAAGATATAAAGAAAATAAAAATGAAAATAATCAGTTTAAATATTTTGATGAGAATTTAAAGAAAAAAGTTTATTTAGTAAAACAAGAAAAATTTAGAGATGATAAATCTGAAAGTGAAGGTCTTGTTACAATTTTTACTGATATTACAACAGAACCTGTCTCTTATACACATCTGACGCTGCCGACGAAGAGGATAGTGTAG
>CAJXPH010000068.1 GCA_913057765.1 uncultured Campylobacteraceae bacterium | reverse complement strand
AGATCCTCTCTGGTCTCGTGGGCTCGGAGATGTGTATAAGAGACAGGATAAATATTTCTTCATCATTTTCATACTCAAACTCTACTTTTATATTAAAGTAAAATATTTGTTTTCCAACTATATCAAATATCTCTTTTATAGCCTTTTTTATTCCAAATTCTTTTTTTACAGTGGAAGGTTTTAAAAAGTTTCTAAAATCACTTAAAGTTTCTGACATATATTGAACTTGAACCATAGAATCATTAACGATATCGGATAATTTATCTTTATCCATCTTATCCATAGAATATAGAATTTGCATTTTCTGTATCTGTGCTGAAATTTCAACTAAAGGTTCATTCCATTGATGGGCAATTGATGCAACCATTTCTCCCATCTCTGCAAATTTACTTTGTTGAATTAGAAGTTCTTTTTGTTTGATTCTTTCTGTTATATCATTCATAACGCAAACTATACCACCTACACTTCCAGCTGAATTTAAATAAACCGCTTTATTAAGTGTGAAATATTTGATACTTCCATCATGCATAGGGAAAATTATCTCATCATCTAGAAAAGTACCAAAAGTCTTCATTATTTTTTTATCAATTTCCCTATGTCTATCCGCAGTCTTTTTCGGAAAAAATTCATAAGCTAGTTTTCCAATAATATCTTTTTTAGGAGTTCGAACAAGCTGAGAAAAACATTTGTTACATCGAATGAACCTTCCTTTAATATCTTTATAATAGACAGGATTAGGTAAACTATCTAATAAAACATCTTCAAAGTTTAAACGACTAATTAAATCATTATTTTGTTTTTTCATATAAAAATCCATAATAAGTTTACCTTTATAATACCATCTTTATTCTACATTTTTAAGTAAAATAGATGTCCCTAGTCCGCCACCAATACAAAGAGAAGCTACACCATAATTTGATTTTCTTTTTTGCATTTCATGGACAAGAGTCACAATAATTCTATTTCCACTGGCTCCAACAGGATGTCCTAATGCTATGGAACTTCCATTTAAATTAACTTTTTTATTTATATCCTCACTGCTAATATTAAATCTCTCCTTTAATATTTCATGTACGCCTAAACATTGAGCAGCAAAGGCTTCATTTATTTCATAGATATCAATATCGTTAAAATGCATTTTATTTTTACTAAGTAGTTTATCTATAGCATATCCAGGACTTAATCCCATATATGCAGGGTCAATGCCTACTTGCTCACAATCAATTATTTCAGCCAATGGTTTTAATCCATACTTCTTAACTGCCGTAGCTGAAGCAATAAGAGTAAAACTTGCACCATCATTTATTCCTGAGGTATTTCCTGCTGTTACAGTTCCATCTTTTTTAAAGGCAGTTCTTAATTTTGAAAGTTTTTCTAATGATGTATTTCTATTAATATACTCATCTTTTTTAAAAATAGTTTCACCTTTTCTTGATTTTATAGAAATTGGAGTAATTTCAAATTCAAATTTTCCAGCGTCATCTGCCATAATTGCTTTTTCTTGAGAAGAAGTAGCATATTTATCTTGTGCTTCTCTACTTATATTATATTTTTGCGCAATATTTTCCGCAGTTATTCCCATATGAAAGCCACCAAAAGCGTCAGTTAAAGCATCATTTACCAAAGAATCAACTATTTCTGAATTTCCAAGTCCTAATCCACTTCTTCCTTTTGAGGGAATTAAATAAGGGGATTGAGACATACTCTCTACACCACCTGCAACAATTACATCTTTATTCCCTGCTTTTATTTCACTTACTGCATTCATAACAGATTTCATTCCTGAACCACATAAAATATTTATTGAGTATGCAACGGTAGAGTCTGGAAGTCCTCCATAAATTGAAGCTTGTCTTCCAATACCTTGTGAATGTCCAGCACTTAATATATTCCCAACAATTACCTCATCAACAATTTCTCTATCAATATCTTTTATTAAATCTTTAATTACTTCACCTGCTAAATGACCGGGATCCATATCTTTTAGTGTCCCTAAATATGTACCTATTGCACTTCTCTTTGCTTCAACTATATAAACTTTCATATTAATATCCTTCAAATTATTGAATTGTATATCCACCATCCATAACTAAAGCCTGCCCAGTTATAGATGATGCATGTTCACTTGCTACGAACATTGTATAATGTGCAATTTCATCAGTTGTTAAAAGTTTCTTTTGCGGTACTAATGAAAAAATTACTTTTTCTAAAACTTCGTCAACACTAATACCTCTTGTTTTTGCTAAATCAGCTAATTGGTTTCGAACAAGTGGAGTATCAACGTATCCTGGACAAATAGAATTAACTGTAATTCCATCTAAAGCACCTTCTAATGCTGCAACTTTAGTAAGTCCAAGAAGTCCGTGTTTTGCAGAATTATAAGCTGATTTTCCAGCAAATCCAACTAATCCATTAATTGATGCCATATTTATAATTCTGCCCCATTTTTGTTCTTTCATAATAGGAAATAATGCTTTAATTGCACTAAAAGGCCCAACAAGCATCAGTTTTAAAATTTCTTCAAATTTTTCAGTTGGAAAATCTTCAATATTTGATACATGTTGAATACCTGCATTTGATACAAAAATATGAACTGTTCCATAATACTCAACTGTTTTTGTAATCAGATTCTTGATATCTTCTTCATTTGAAACATCGCATCGAATACCAATAACCTCAAGCCCTTCATCTCTTAATACTTTAATAGTTTTTTCTAGAACTTCCTCATTTCTCCCTGAAAGTACAACTTTTGCTCCATTTTGAGTAAATACTCTCGCAATATCAAGTCCAATACCTGACGTTGAACCAGTAATTATTGTTACTTTATCTTTTACCATTTTGAATCCTTTTTTATTTTTTTAATATGCTATTGACGGAAGCCAAGTAACAATTTCGGGGAAGAAAAATACAATCGCTAAACCTAATAGTTGTAATAATATAAAAGGAATCACTCCTTTATATATATCACTTAACTTAACATCAGGAGGACAAACACCTTTTAAATAAAATAATGCAAAACCAACTGGAGGTGTTAAAAACGAAGTTTGCAATGTCATTGCAACTAATAAAACAAACCAAATTAAGGTGGCATTTTCTATTCCATGACTTTGTATATCTATTGCTAAATCAGAGATAATTGGTGCAACTAGAGGCAAGATAATTAGTGTAATTTCAATCCAATCTAATACAAACCCAAGGATAAAAACAAGAGCTAAAATAAATAAAATTATAATAATAGGATCTTCTGAAATTGAATTTAGTGCAGAGGAAATTAATTCATCACCACCAAGTTCTCTTAATACAAGAGAAAAACAAGTAGCTCCGACAAAAATAGCAAAGATATAACCTGTAGTATTCATAGTGGCATGTGCAATATTTTTTAATTTTGTAAAAGTAAACTCTCCATTTGAGAACATTAAAACCAAAGCTCCAAAAGCCCCAATTCCAGAGGCCTCAGTAGGTGTTGCTAATCCAAAGAATATTGATCCAAGCACTGCTAAAACAAGTGAAGCTGGTGGTATAATATTTTTAAATAAATCCCAAGCTAAAGCCATATCAAATTTTTCATTATCATTTTTTTCAGCCAACGGCATAGTCTTAGGTTTTACCTTTCCTAATATAAAAATATAACCTATATATAAAATACCTAATAAAACACCTGGGAAAACAGCTCCCATAAAAAGATCTCCAACAGAGATACCTAATTGATCTGCCATAATAATTAACATAATACTAGGTGGTATTAAAATACCTAATGTTCCAGAACTTGCAATTATACCAAGTGCAGTTTGCTTATCATAACCTTGTTTTAGCATCATGGGAAGACTCATAACAGCTAATAAAACAACAGAAGCTCCTATAATACCAGTTGAAGCGGCAAGCAATACACCTAAAATTACAACAGTTATTGCCAAGCCTCCTCTCATCTTTCCAAAAAATTTTTGCAATGATGTCAAAAGTCTTTCAGCAACCCCCGATTCATCAAGAGCTAAACCCATAAATATAAACATAGGTAAAGCAACTAATATCCAATTATCCATAATTTTAAATATTCTATTTGACACTAGGCCTATAGTATTATAATCAAGTCCTGTAATCGTATCGAAATAAATATCAGAGAGATATCCTACTCCTACAAAAGCGACACCAACCCCACCTAGAACCCAGGCAACTGGTATTCCAGAAAAAAGTAAAATCATAAATGTTATAAACATTGATATCACTAGATAATCATTAATTTCCATTCTTAACACCTTTTAATAAAAAACTAATATGTCTAATTACTCGTGAAATACTTGCAACAAATAGCAAAATAAAGCTTATAGGAATTACACTTTTAATAATCCATCTATAAGGTAATCCTTCAGGAGAAATTGATCTTTCATTTACTCTTAATGCTTCCATTGTCAAATCTAATCCATAATCTATTACTATAAACATAAAGGGAATCATTAAAAATAGAATTCCAAAAATTTCAATTTTTCTTTGTAACCTAGCACTAAAATTGACTCTTAGAATATCAACCCGAACATGAGAATGATTTACCATTGAAAAAGACAATCCAAACATTACAATTATTGCAAATAGATGCCATTGTAACTCCTCGAACTGTATAAAATTTATTGAAAAAGTGTATCTTAAGAATACCTGTACAACTATAATTGCAATTAAAAGAAGTGACAGCCATGAAATGGCTGCACCTACTTTATATACAAAACTATCTAATACTTTACAAATATTAGGAAGTACTTCAGTTTCTTCATTCTTCTGAGACTCATAAGTGTGACTTATTTCGTCAAATTCATACACTGGATCTACTATATGATCTTTATTATTCATATTGTTCCTTTTTAAGATACTTTTAATTTATCTTGGTAAAAATCCATTTTTATTCCAATAAGAATAATCTTTTCTAAACTTAACTAAATCAATCCACACAGAGTCAAAGCCTTCATCTTTTCTTAAATCAACTAAAGCTTCTCCCCATGCTTTTCTAAATTCTTCTAACATTTCAGGTGACCATTTTTTTACAATAACACCTTTCTCTTTAACATTTTTCTTAATTGCAGGGCCTTGTGCTGCTTCACTTTCAGCTAAAGAAGTAGTTAGATTTGCTTTACAAGTCATCTCAATTGCACTTTTTTGTTGTTTACTCATATTATTCCAAGTTTTATTATTAATTAAAAGTTCAAAAATTGTTGCTTGCTGATGCCAACCAGGGAAATAATTATATTTTGCAATTTTATGAAAACCTAATTTTTGATCAACTACTGGGCTTGAAAATTCACTTGCATCAATCACACCTTTTTCTAAAGCTGAGAAGATTTCTCCTCCAGGAATTAGAGAGACAGAGGCTCCCATTTTACTCATAACTTCGCCGCCAAGACCATAAAATCTTATTTTAAGTCCATTTAAATCTTCTTTTTTTGTAATTTCTTGTTTAAACCAACCCGCTGTTTCAGGAGCAGAAATAGAACAAGGAAGAACATGTACATTAAACTTTCCATCATCATACATTTTTTGATACAGTTTTAAACCATTCCCTTCATATAACCATGCTAAAAACTCTGGCGCTTCAGGACCAAAAGGAATTGCAGAAAAAATTGCAGCTTCAGGCATTCTACCTGCCCAATATCCTGAAATAGACCAACCTGCATTTACTTTTCCTGCAGATACTGCATCAAGTATTTCAAATGGTGCAATTAATTTTTTTGGTTCATATATTTTCACTTTAATTGTTGAAGAAATTGATTCCAATCCTTCTTTAAAAGTTTTAACAGGAGTTCCTAACCCTATGAGATTCGTAGGAAAAGCAACTGGTACTTTTAATAAAACTTTTTTCTCTTTAGCTAGTAAAGATGTTGAACATAAACTTAACGATAAAACTACTGATACTGCGATATTTTTAATTTTCATAATATTCCTTTTTAATTTTAATTTTAATTTTTATACCAAACTCTAACAACAATAAAATACAATTTAATTTGTACCTCCTTGTTTTAAATTCAAGGAAACTTCATAAGAAGCTAGTGTAACCTCTTTTATTTCTTCTAAGGTCACTCCCTCGCTTATTTCAACTAAATGAAGTTTTCCTTCTTTAAATTCAAATACTCCCATTTCAGTAATGATCATATTAACAACTGCTTTCCCTGTTAGAGGAAGAGTACACTTTTTTAATATTTTAGGATTTCCACGGGCGGTATGAAGCATAGAAATAATTACTTTTTTAGCACCATTTACTAAGTCCATTGCCCCACCCATTCCAGGTAAAAGTTTTCCAGGAATTTTCCAATTTGCTAAGTTTCCTTCTTCATCTACTTCTAAAGCACCTAAGACTGTCATATCTAAATGCCCTCCACGAATTATTTCAAATGAAGTAACTGAATCAAAAAATATTCCACCTTTTTGAAGTACAACATTTGTTCCTCCTGCATCAACTACATCCTTATCTAAAGTTTCAGGTGTTGCCTTATCCCAAACCCCTGCAAACCCATTTTCAGAATGCAAATTTATATTTACATTTGCAGGAATATAATCAACAGATTTAGTAGGTAGTCCTATGCCTAAATTTACAAAATCACCATTTTTAAATTCTTGTGCAACTCTTTTTGCAATAATCTCTTTTGCTTCCATGTTATACCTTTATTATGTGATTTATATATACAAAAGGGGTATGGATAAAATTAGGGTCTAATTCTCCATTCTCTACAATCTCTTCAACTTCAGCAATAGAAATTTTTGCAGCTCCAGCCATAGGAACATTAAAGTTTCTTGTTGCTCCGTTATATACTAAATTTCCTGCTTTATCAGCTTTTTTTGCTTTTATAAAAGCTACATCAAGGTGAATTGGTTTTTCTAAAATATAGTCTTTTTCATCAATATTAATTAACTCTTTACCCTCTTGAACCTCTGTTCCTAAACCAGTTTGAGTTAAAACTCCTCCTAACCCAGATGCTGCCGCTCTAATTCTTTCAGCTAAAGTTCCTTGAGGTACAAGTTCAATGTCTAGAAAGCCTTCAATAACTTGTGATTGAGTTTGTTTATTTGTTCCAATATGAGAAGCATAAAGTTTTTTGATTCTTCTTTCATCAATTAATTTTCCAATTCCATATCCATCACTTGCAGTATCTGTTGCAACTAATGTTAAATTTTTAACATCAGTTTTTAAAATCTCTTCGATAATATTATGAGCATTTCCACAGCCCATAAATCCACCAATAGAAATTGTCATACCATCTTCTAAAAACTTACCTATTTCATCTATTGATATAATCTTTTCCATAACTCATCCTTTTTTACATGAGTGAAGTATATATACAAAAAATGACAAAATTATGTCACTTTATAAATTTTTTCTTTTTTCTAATATATTATTTTGTATTCAAAATATGTGAGAGTAGAATATAAAAGAAATCCGCACTAGTTGATAAGGTAACCATTAATGCAGACTATGTAGTAAGTTCTTAAGATGATAATTATAAAGACGTTTTTATTAAATAAAATTTGGTTCAATTATTTTTGATATTAATTTTATGCCATATTTTCTAATTTTTATCTTTTATCCCAAAAAACAATGAATATAAAACTGGGACAAAACCTAAAGTTAAAATAGTTGAAAACATTAAACCAAAGATAATTGAAATTGCCATTGGTTCCCACATAACACCACCACTTAACCATAAAGGAACTAATCCAAACATTGTTGTAACAGTTGTAAGTAATATTGGTCTAAATCTACTAATACAAGCTTCAATAATTGAATCATATTTAGAGAGACCATTTTCAAACTCTTCTGTTTTTATTCTCTCTAATAATACAATTGCATTATTAATTACAATTCCGGATAAAGAGATTATTCCTAAAAGAGTCATAAATCCAAAATATGAGCCCGTAATATAAAGACCAATAGAAACACCTATCATCCCTAAAGGAATCGCAGAGAGTATGATAATGGGCTTTCTAATAGAATTAAACTGAGCAACCATTAAAAGTAGTATAACCATAAATGCAATGGGAAGATTTACAGCAATAGATTTGTTTGCTTTTCCAGAAGCTTCATATTCTCCACCAAACTCATAATAGTAACCTAAATCAAAACTCTTTTGAAATTCATCCATATATGGTTTTATTTCATCAAATACTGCAAGAGCATTGTACCCCTCTTCAATATATGCACCAACTGTTACCGTTTTTTGTCTATCTCGTCTTACTATTTTTGATTCTTCAAAAACTGATTTTATAGTTGCTACTTGTGATAATGGAATATTTTTACCACTTCCTTGAGAGTAAACACTAATTGATTCTAACCTATCTAAATCATCTTTTGTATTTTCATTTGAACGTAAAACTATAGGAATTAATTTATCTTCTTTTCTAAATGTAGTTACCTCAAAACCACTTAATGCACTTTGCAGGGATAAAGCAATATCAAGATTTGAGATACCCTCTTTTAGTGCTTTCGATTCATCAATATCGACTACAAGCTTTTTATTTCTGATTCCCCAATCATCTACAATTCCTGTTACCCCATCAATTTTTCCTAATTCTTGTTTAACTTTTGAAGCAAGCAGAAAAAGTTTATCTATCTCTTTTCCACTAATTCTAATCTCAATTGGTTTTTTAACGGGAGGTCCATTACTTAGTGACTTAGCAGTTACCTGCATATCAGGGAAGTTTGATTTTGCAAAAGATTCTACATCTTTTTTTATAATTTCTAAATCATTATAGTTTCGTAAATTTACTAAAATCGTACTATACTCGGCACTTGCTAATTCTTGATCATATGAAAGCCAAAACCTTGGAGCACTTTGACCTATAAAAGATACATAATTTACTACATCGTTCTGCTCTTTTACTTCTTCTTTCATATATTTTGATTTTATATATTTTTCTATTTGTAAAACATTATCTTCTGTTGTTTCAATTGCTGTTCCAATTGGAAGTCTTATCTCTACAGTAAAACTTGGCTCATCTGAAGGGGGAAAGAATTTTTTAGGAACTAAGCCTAATAATTTTAGAGAAGCAATAAAAAGTCCAATTGTAAAGATAACTACAATCCATCTATATGACAAGATTAAATTTAAAAACTTTCTATATGTAGTATAAATAAAGCCTTCATTTTTATCTTTTGCCATATCTTTTTTCATAAAATATTTACTCAACACTGGTGTCAAAGTAAGTGCTAATACCCATGAACATAGAAGTGTTATTGTTACAACTTTAAAAATTGCATTAGTGTACTCACCAGTTGTTGATTTTGCAAGAAATATTGGTAAAAATGCAGCAGCTGTTGTAAGAGCTGAAGTTAAAAGTGGTATTTTTAATTCATTTGCACTTTGTAAAGATGCTTCAACTACACTTTTACCTCTTTGCATAAGTACCATAATAGACTCACTCATTACAATGGCACTATCAACTAGAAGCCCAAGGGAGATAATAAGTGCAGCTAAAGATACTTGGTCTAACCAAATATCAAAAAAGGACATGATAATAAATGAAGTTAAAATTGACATTGGAATTAAAACTGCAACAATAAGACCTGTTCTCAAACCTAAAGTAAATAACATCACAATTATTACAAGGCCCATAGCTTGAAGTAAATTTGTCACAAAATTATCAATAATCTTTTTTACCACTTTGGGTTCATTAAAGAGTCTATCTAGCTTAATACCAAGAGGTAACTTAGCTTGTATTTTTAAAACTGTTGCATCAATTTCTTCACCAAGCTTTATAATATCTCCATCTTTTTTCATAGAAATTGCTAGAATTAAACTTTGTTTTGCATCTTTATGAACTATAAAAGAACTTGGATCTTTATATTCATATTTTATATTTGCAATATCTTTTAAATAAATATGTTCTTTTGTATTTAAAGGAATAATTGTATTTCCAATTTGTTCAATATTTTCATAATTTCCAGAAGGTTCAATTGCAAGTCTACTGGTATCAACTTTTATACTTCCACCTGAAAGTACAATATTCTTTTGTTCTAAAATAGTTTTTAAATATGAAGCACTTAAATTTAATTTTGCTAATTTTGAATTATCAAATTCAATATGTACTCTTTGAGGCTGAATTCCAAGTATCTCTATTTTTGCAACTTCACTTATTCGTAAAAAAATATCTTTTGTATCATCTGCAATATTTTCTAACTCTTTATTTGATAAACCATCACTTGAAATGGAAATCATAGTTCCATAAACATCACCAAACTCATCATTTACTATAGGTTTAGATGTACCATCAGGTAATTCTCTAGATCCTGTTTCTACTTTTCTACGCAAAGAGTCCCAAATAGGTCTCATCTTTTTATGTTTTTCTAGAATGTTTACAAAGATAATAGAAACACCATTTTTTGAAGTTGATTTTATATTATCAATTTCGGGCATTTCTTGAATTGTTTTTTCTAGTTTATCAGTTACAAGTTGCTCTACCCTTTTTGCACTCGCACCTGGGAAATATGTTACCACAGTAGCAGTACGGATAATAAAGCCAGGGTCTTTGGCTCTTGGTAAATCTATAAAAGATAAAATTCCATAAATTAATAGCATGACAGAAAATACAGCAGTAACGGTACTCTTTTCTAAAGCAAATTTTGTAATATTCATCTTTAGTTACCTAAATCTTTTAAGTTAGCAATTTGTACTTTCATATTCTCATAAACTTCACTCATACCAGCTTTTAACACATAGATATCTTCTTTTAAGCCAGATAGAATTTCATAACCTTTTTTTCTAAGTTCCCCTACTTCTACATTTTGTTTTTTAACAATATAGTTCTTTTTATTTTTTTCTAATACATATACAAAATACCCAGATTTGTCATTTAACACGGAGTTTGAAGGAACAAATAAAATATTACTTTGTACTTCTTCAAGATTCTTAAAAAATACATTTGCAGACATTCCAGAACGAATCTGTTTTGAGCTATCACTTAATTTAACTACTACTTTGTAAGTTTTCGTATCATTTGAAGCAAACTTAGATATCTCAGATATTTTTGCACTATAGGCCCTATTTCTATCTAATGATTCAAATACCACCTTTACATTATCATCTTTTTTAAGTTTATTTATATAACCCTCAGGAACCTGAACCTTTACTTCATCAACAACTTTGTCACTTAATAAAACAATAGGAGTTCCAACTGTTATATTTTCATTTTCTTCTACATACTTTAAAGAAATATATCCATTTTGTGGAGCATAAAGTTTTGTATATGAAAGTTGTAATTTTGCATATTCAAGTTCTTTTTTAATATTTTGAACCTTTGCATTTGCAGCATTTGAATTAGCTTTTGCATTATCTATATCACTTGCACTTGCATTTTGATTTACATAAAGTTTCTTTGTTCTATCGTAATTACTTTTTGCATTTTGGGCAGATGCTCTAGCTTCACTTAAGGCATACTTTGCTTGTGAAACTTTTAGTTCATAAGGTTTAGAATCAAGCTTTGCTATTAAACTACCTTTTTTGACTTCATCACCTATATTGAATTTAAAGTAGTTTATATTCCCTTGTACTTTAAAACTAAGTTTTATTTGATGATTTGATGAAGCAGTTGCATTAAATACCCTATTCTGATTTTCATCTTTTAACTTTGGTAATACTGCAAATACAGTTTTTATAGACTCTTCATTCTTCTTTTCTTTCTTCTCTTCTTTTGTACATCCTACAAATAAAATTGCTACACATAATATTGCTATAAAATTCTTCATTTTTTAGTACCTCTTACTATATTTAAAATATTTTCTTCTACTTCTTTTTTCTTTTCTTCATCAACTAAAACATCAATCTTTCCACTAAAAAAATAAATAGAGGTTAAATCCGATAGATACTCAATATTTGAAATATTTAGATTTAGTTTTGAAATAATATATGAGTCTTGTGCATCGAGTAAGGAAATGATATTTTCTTTTCCATTTTTATATTTATCTTGGATAAGTTCAAAGTTTTTCTTTGAAGAATTTTGTGATATTTTAGCAAATTTTATTTTTTCATATGAACGTTTTAAAGATTCAAAATTTTTTCTTACATTTTCAATAATTAAATTTTTTATATTATTGTATTGAAG
>CAJXPH010000067.1 GCA_913057765.1 uncultured Campylobacteraceae bacterium | reverse complement strand
CTACACTATCCTCTTCGTCGGCAGCGTCAGATGTGTATAAGAGACAGATTATAGGTATTGCTAACAATGCAAAAAGTGCATATGAATTGGCTATGGACTACAAACCCCATATTATTTTAATGGATATAAAAATAAAAGGAGATGTTGATGGAATAGATGCTGCTGCTAAAATATTAAATGAATTAAGTACTTCCATTGTTTATTTAACAGCCTTTTGTGATGAAGAGATGGTTGAAAGAGCTATTAAAACAAATCCAAGTGGCTATTTAACTAAACCATTTAATAAAAAAGAATTATTTGCTTCATTAAAAATTGCTTCTTTTAATTATGAAAAAAACAAAAAAGATTTAATACTTAAAAAAGGAGATTTGATTTTTGATAATGAGTTTAGCTATGATACTCAAAACTCACAATTAATGTTTTGCTCGGAGTATATTCATCTTACTAAAAGAGAAGTCCAGCTAATAAATCTTTTAACTAAATCTAAAAATTCAATAGTTTCAATTTATGAGATGGAAAATGAAATCTGGCCAGACAAATCTCCTAATGAAGGCACTCGTAGGGCATTAGTTAGTAGATTACGTTCTAAAATGAAATATAAATTTATTGAAACAATTCCTTCTATTGGATACCGAATTAATATATAATCACTTAAATATCCTTTCTAAATAACTAATCAATCACTTTATTATCTTTTGCAACATTTTTGCAACACCTTCTTCGTATAATTTAATATATTATTATGCGAGGGAAAGAAATGAAAAAGATTTTAATGCTTGTTGCTTTACTAGTTAGTTTACATGCCAGTAGTGACTATGATAAGGATATTATCGTCCTTGACCAATCAAGAGATGACAAGGTAACGATTGTATTTAGTGAACTAATGCAAAATTATGAAGAAGAAGACTCTCATGCTTTTTTTGAATTAATATCAGAAGAGCGTTTTATCCAAGACTATATGACTTTTTCTGAAGCAATAGATGAAGACTTTAGAAAATATGAAATTATAACTGTTGATAGTTGGATTGATAAAATAACATCTGATGGAGTAAAAAGATTTCTATATGTTAAATGGGAAAAACGTTATGAAACAAATGATGGACGAACTCAACTTACTCAAACGGGATATTCAAGATTTTTATTTGATGAGATAAATGGTGATTACAAATTAATTGAATTAGCAGGGAATCACCTTTGGGGGAATTCCTTAGCTGATTGGAAAGAAGAAGTTCCTAGAATTGCAGGACAAGAACCTGATCCTATTTCTACTGCTATAAGTGATGGAGGATTACCTGATCTAACTGTTGTTTCTGTTTGTCCATCAGGATTTGGTGGTGCAATGCCAATTACTATTACAGTTACCAATAATGGAGATACGGCAACGACTAGTGGAAGTATCTATTATGGAGGAAGTGCTTTTTTCTCTTCCTTTGAGCATGTCGGAAATCTAAGTCCAGGAGAAAGCTTTGTAGAAAATAAAACTGGCGATTGTTACAATGGTAATACTGTAATTGTAGATCCTGATGATTATATTGAAGAAGATGATGAAGATAATAATACTTCAACGTTCTCTGGTTTGTAAGAAATATAGAATGAAATATGTAAATTTAATTTTAGTTGGGTTAGTAAGTTCAGTTTGGTCATCAAGTTTTAAACAAGAAGAAGAATGGAAGGTTGAAGGTAGATTGAGTGGATATCTACAAAATGTTGATGTTGAGAATGCAGAGAGTGAAAAAGAAGGGTTCACACAATCTCATGAGCTTGATATAAAGTATCATGGACCATTGCATAAGGGGAATGCAGGGATTGAAGCTCGTATACGTGCAACAAATGATGAACGTATTCAAAAAAATGATACACATCTTTTATCTTTTAAAGGATACTACACTGATAAGGTTTGGACACATGAAATAGGTGATGTTGCCGCATCTATGAATCCATATGTTTATGGAGGTTCTGTAAAAGGACTAAAAGTAGAATATAAAAGTGATAAAAAAGAAAGAAAATGGGATTATAAATTTATTACAGGGGTAAGAAAAGCCCAATGGAGAGAAACCTATCAAACTGTAGAAGAAGAAGGCCTTGATACATATCTTGCTGCTTTTGAAACTAAATATACATATGAAAGAGCAAAAGAAATCACACTTAGTTTAGCAACTTTAAAAGATGACTTAGACAGTGGTTATAACTCTAGTGCAGTTGGAAAAAAAGGAACAACACTTGGTATTAATACTAAATGGAGATTTAATAAATATATTACATTAAAAGGCCGGGCTGCAATTTCATATAGTACTGATGATTTAAGAGGGAATAAAAAATCTACAACAGAAGATGCTATTAGATTAAGACTATTAACAAGACCTATTCTTTCTTCTGTAAAAAGTAATTTCATGTATCAAAGAATATCTCCTGATTTTATATCAGCAGCAGGTTCAGCAAATGCAGATAATGAAAAGTTTGAAAATTCTACTTCTTGGAAAATAAATAAACAATTAACAACTAAATTAAACTTAAAATCAAGTAGAGATAATCTTGATGGTGTGTTAGGTGATACTCAGCATACATACTATGAGTCTTTGAATTTTTTATATAAACCAGAGTCAATTAAAAGAGCAAATATTGATTTTAAATTTACAAATAAAGATGTTCAAGGACGAGGTTCTAAAACAAATCAATATACAGCAGGTATCAATGGAAATTACAGAACTTCTGATGGTTATAGATATGGATTAGGATATGACTATTCAAATTTAACAGATTCTAATAACTCAGATTCTTCTCAAACCATAAATAATATTAGAGCAATTTTTGGTTATAAGAAAAAATTAGAAGATGAAAGCTCTTATCGTTTTACGGCAACTGTTGATGCCCAAAATGTTAGTCAAAATGGAAACAATCAAGATAAATATGGTTTAAAACTAGATGCAGGATATCAATATAACAAAAAACTATCTATGGACTTATCTTACATTTCAAGAAATACATATAGAGATGAATCTAATGATTCTGTGAATTCTACTTATCAATTTAGAACAACATATCGATTAGATGACAAAGGTAAGCAAACTATTAGATTATTACTTGAAAAACTTGATTATGATACAGAAAATGACAGTGATAGTAGTTACAACGAGCATATAGGAAAGTTATCGTACGTATATAATTTTTAAAAAAGTATAACAAGTAAAGGAGGAAGTCTTAATGTTAAAAAGAATAATAATTTTGATTTTGTTAAATATTTCTTTATATGGAAATATCCAAAATGCAGATGATATAAGTTTTGTAGATGATATTACTATAAATGGCAGAGAGTTTGAGTCATTAGAACAAAGAACTATAGAATTCTATGAAGAAGATTTAAAAAATGGAAAGATAATTATTCAAGGGCTTCTTGAATCTACAGATAAAAATGTAGATACAAAAGATTTATTTGTTGAAATAACTAGAAATGGTGGAAAAAGTTGGAAGAGGGCAAGTGGTCATAAAGATTGGGAGTTTTCTTTTGAGCCAAAGATTGGCTTTACTTATGAATTTTCATTACGGGTAGTAAAAGTTGAAAGAGAAAAAGAAGACACTAATTTAATTGATCAAAATATCAGAACTTTTTATATAGCTGGTTTTAAACTTGAGCTTGATGAAAGTGCTATTGTTTCTTCTGATATTATTTCTGGTTCAGGAATACTAACTATCCCTTATCTTGAAAGTTTCAATATTAATAGTGAACTTCCTGTTACTTTTGATAATTTAAGCTTTAATGCTGATGAAATTACTTTAGGAGATATTGAATATATACAACCTATTGTAATTAATACTGAGATTGCAGATATCTCAATTTCAAAGATTGTGATATCGGGAGAAGAAGCTAATAATAAAGTAGAAGGGAATCTTCAATTTAATGGTTTTTTAAATAGCTTACCATCTTTATCCCTATCAGACAGCAGTAAGTTTTTACAAAATAAGTTTTCTTTAGATATCCCTATTAGTAATGAAAAAATAGAAATTTTTAAAGAAAAAAATGTTTCTTTGAATCTGAATTCAGGTTTTATAAATATAAATTATCTAATAGGTGCACAGCATCCTTCACTTGATTTAAGTTCGTTAACTGCAAATGTTGAATTTGGTACTTTGATTACCGATATAAATAAAAACACTAATTCTATTGTGGCGAATTTAAGTCAAAACGTTGGAAAAATATATTCTCTAAGTATGCAAGAAAGTAAAGCTTATTTATTTGGTGATTTAATTAAGTTAAGTAATTTTGATTTAAATTTTGATATCTCTGATTTTAATATTCCAAAAATTTCATTTATTAGTAAAATTGATTTTACAGAATTTTCTGCATATGACGCTTATATTGTGAAGCTTTTAGGTGAATGTGATATGGTAGCTAATATATCAAAAATAGGGTTTGATGCTACAATTAAAGGCAATAAATCATTACCTCCAATTACTATTTTAGATAGAGGTAGTATTGAAAAAAATGTGAAACTTAGTTTTGATACAGAAGAGAGTTTATCTTTTTCTATTTCTTTGAATCAAGTAGATAGTTTTCCAAAATTTAATTTATCAGGTATAAGTGCAAGTCTTGATTTTGGAGATATTCTACAAAGTTCGGAAAATGAAGTTAATGGAGTACTTTCCAGTGTAAAGGCAAATTTAGAACTAAATGCAGAAAAATCTTCTGAACTTGCATTAAATTTTTTAGATAATAGTACAGCTCATTTATTAGGTACAAAAGCCGTTATTGAAGGTATAAATAACGGTATAAGTTTAGATATTGAAACAAAAACTATAAAAATATTAGATTTAAGTGTAAATCTAGAAAATTATTCAAACCCAGTATTGAAGAAATTTACTGGTTCAAAATTTAATGCAAGTGTCTCTCCTTCTGGTTTCTCAGGTAGTATTACAGCTGATGGAGGACTTGATGATGTTGTTATTGTAAATAGAGGTGGACTAGGAAAAGATGTTGTTTTAGATATTGAAGGAACACCTTCTTTAACAATTGCTGTGAATGAAAATGGTATAGACTTTGATTTTGATGAACTTGATGCAAGGATTAATTTTGGGGATACTTTGCAAGCTTCAGAAAATAGTGTTGGTGGAACAATTGAACCAATAATTGCAACATTAAGTTCTACCGTAAATGATGCAAAAGAATATACTTTAACTTTTCCTTCAACTTCAAATGCATATTTATTAGGAACAAATTTTGCATTAAATAATATACTTGCAAAATTCAGTTTATTAAATAAAAATATTACTTTAAATAGTCCAGTTGATTTATCTTCTTATAATAATCCTATACTTAGTGCAATGAAGGATGTCTCTATAAACTTAGAACTTTCTAATGAAAAGTTTGAAGGAATTTTATCTTCATCTGGTTCTATGGAGCCTATTACAATTTTGGATAGAGGAGTTGCAAGTAATGACGTAAGAGTTGAATTTGAATCTTCTCCAAATATCAAATTAACAATATTAAGTGATAGTTTAGATTTTGGATTTAGTGGTGGAAATGCAAAATTGCATTTTGGAGATTTACTTCAAGGTGCAATTGCAAATCTAAATAGTAAAAAAGATGATTTAGGTAATAGTCTAAAAAATATATATAACTGGAGCATTATCGGAGATAATAATGCAAAAAAGTTAGTATCAGATGCTGCTTTAGAACTTAAGTCATTAGAAGGTACTTTAGATTTATCAAATCTTCTCAGTCCAAAAGTTGTTTTTAACGGTATAGCTGACTTGAGTAAATACGAAGGAATTTTTTCAAAGGCTAATAATATAATAATAAGAAACTTTGAAATTACAAAAGATGGTCTAATGGGTAGTTTTTCGCCGAGTTTAGGTAGTACAACTATATGGGAAGAAAAGGCAGTAAAGCTAAATTTTATTACTAATCCAACAGTTAATATAAATGTTAGTAGAAGTAGTTTTGATATTGGATTCTCAAATTTAGATCTTGATTTAGATTTTGGAACTCTTATTAACGAAACACAAGTTAGAATAGATGATAATGGTTGGAATATAGATGGTTTAAAAAACTTAGCAAATAGTAATATAAAATTGAATAATTTAAGTGGACTGGTTGATTTAAGCGATTTTTCGAATCCTACAATTTCTTTAAATGCTTTAGTTTCAGATTTAAAAAGTTATTCAGATATTTTCGAGCAAGTGAATACTGCTGAAATACTTAATGCAAAAATATCAAAAGATGGTTTTTCCTCAAAATTAATTATGTCGTTAAATAATATAGATATATGGAAAGATAAAAATGTAAAAGTAATATTTAATGCTCAAAATCCTCCTGAATTTTCTTTAGATATAGGCAGTTTAGGCTTACATTTAGGTATTAAAAATCTTCATGCTGATTTATATTTAGGAAGTTTATTAAATGAAGCAACAGCCACAATTCAAAGTTTAGAAGAAGATACATATTCTTGGCAATTAGAAGGAGAACATCTTCTTGAGGGTTCTCAAATGTTATTAAAACAATTAAGTGGAAACCTTGATTTAAGCAATTTAAAAAAACCAATAATTAATTTAAATACAAACGTTGACCTAAGTACTTATGGAGGTATTTTACAAACTTTAAATTCTGTTTCTTTAGATAATGCAACTATTTCACACGATGGATTTAAAGGTAATTTAAATGCAGAACTATCAGGCTTTGATATTTGGAGAGAAAAAAATGTAAGAGTTATTTTTCCTTCAGGAGAATTTCCAACTCTAAGTTTAAAACTTACAAGAAGTGGTTTTGGAATTAGCTTATCAGATTTAAATGCACAAATTGCATTTGGTAGTTTATTAGATGGTAATCAATTAGTTAACTTATCTCCATTAGTTCCAGCAGTTTCTTCTGCTTTCAATACAGTTAATTCCACTTATCAAAACGTAAGAGGAACAACTAGAAATGTAAGAAATACAAAAGTTGGAAAACTTGGTAAAGAAATTCAAAAAACTGTTAATGAAGTAAAAAAAGGGATATACAAATGGTCATTAACAAGTCCTCATAATCTTACTTCAGACAGTAAAGGATATGTAGTAGTTTCTGATATGGGAGGAACTATAGATCTTAATAATATCCTAGATCCAACAATTGTTTTTAATGCAGATGCAAATTTCCAAAACTATAATCTTGGAGAGAATATAAGTGTTGAAACAGTAAAAGTTGATGATGCAACAATTTCAAAATCAGGTGTTGATTGGAATATGTATATTCAAGGATTAAAAGCAGATTTTACAATACTTGATTTAGGAACAAAAAATGAAGATGTAAGAATTGAATTATTTAATGTTGATGGAACCCTAAGTTCACAAGGTACAAATGGAATTCAAAATGCTGATGGAAAACTTTTTTTTGGAAAGCTTTTTAATGGGAATATTGAACCTATTACTTTAGAATACCAAAATAATGGACATTATTCATTCCAAACAGATCAGGTTTTTACTTATTCAAAAGGTGAAAATAAAGTAGTTTTAAGTGGACTAAGTGGTAGTGTTAAAAAAATTGGAGCTAAATATGAAGTAGATTTAGAAGGTAACTCAGAAGTTCATGCAACTGTTTTGTCAAATATTGGTATAAAAGACTTATCTATAAGTAGTTTAAAAGTCAATGATAGTGGATTTAAAGGGGATATCTCTGCTAATTTAGGTAATAAAAGAATTAATATTATTAATGAAAAAGCTACTTTAATTTTGTCAAAGGTTGGGGTACATATAGATTCTACAAAAATAATACCATTTAGATTAAGTGAATTTGATGGCTATATAGATTTAGCTGCTATCTTTGATGAATCAATTTCTCACGCGAGTGCTGTACTTACTTTAGTTGATTCAAGTATTAATTGGAGGATAAATCAGTCTTTACATATAAATGAACAATTTGTTTTTAAAAATTTATCTGGAAGTTTAAATATTGATTCTTTAGTAAATACAAGTATTTCATTAAATGGAAATTTTGGATATGAAGGTATAGATGATTTAGGAATTGTTTTAAATAATTTTAATATAAGTAGAACGGGATTAAGTGGTAGTATCTTATTACCAGAAGGCTCATCTATTAGAATAGCAGGGGTTGAAGGTTTAAATCTGACTCAATTATCTGCTTCTTTCTTTAATGATAACATTATAGGAAGTGCTTCTATAAATTATAATAAAGCTTCATTTTTAAATTCTGGAAAACCATTAGAATTAGATTTAGGAGCAACTATAAGTAATACTGGAATAAATAGTTTCTCTTTAAAATCAAATATATCAGAAGATATTGCTATTCCTGGTTTTGCTAATTTCTCATTTATAAAAGTAATAACTTCCCCAACATTTGATAACTTTTATGTAAGTTTGGATGGATTAGTTAAACCTAATCACGATATTTTTAAAGCAGATAATGGTTTAGAATTCAGAAATTTAAAAATATCAAAAGATGGTCTTAGTGTAGATAATGCAGGAGTTAATTTCCCGGTTAGTGGTTCGTCCGGAAGTTTAGGCGGCTTTAGCCTTTCTATAGAATCTTTAGGTATGGGAGTTGAAGCAGATAAACTTTATATTAGTTCTAAGGGGGCACTTTCTTTAGCAGGCTTGGCTGAAGCTGGTGCCGGGGTAAAGTTATATAGCGATAAAACAATAGCTGTTGATAGTATTATGATTGATGTGAAAAATCCTGGTGCTAGTTTTGCTGGTGAAATTATATGGAAAAAGAACGACCCGGTGTATGGTGATTACTTTGGAACAGGTAAACCATTAAATATGAGACTAGCAGAACTATTTAGTTTAAAAGGAGAATTTAAGGTTGGTACTCATCATCAAAAAGGCTTTTTCTGGATGGCTCAAGCACAAGGTGGTTTAGGTGGAGGAGGGATTCCTTTAGGACCTTTAAGTATATATGAACTTGGAGGTGGAGCTGCATATAATATGTCTTTTACTGAAGTTGATAAAGGTAAAACTAAAGCAAAAAATTATGATTTTATTCCAAGTGGAAGTAATAATTCTGTTTTAATTTTATCTTCAGTTTTAGGTACACCTGATCTAGGTTTTACCTGGCATGGGCAATTAGATGTTATTTTGGATTCTAGAGGACAATTAGATATAAATGGAATCACATATATTTTAAGTGCAATAGGAAGTGAATCTTCAAATCGCCAAATAGAGGGGAGAATAGTTTTAGGAGCAAACCCTGCTGCTTTACAAATTAATGCTGCTGCAAATATTAAGTTCTTTGGAGTAGGGTTAGATGCCCCACATGGTGCAGTAGACATACTATTAAACGAGAGTGAAAAACATTTGTATCTTGGAACAAGTACAGAGGCTGAAGGTTTTTCTGTTTCAGCAGACAATCCAATTGGTATAGAAATCTTTGGATTAGATGGTCCAAGTGGTTATTTTATGATTGATACTAGACAATTAGCCTTTGGTTTTGGATATAACTTTTATAAAAAATGGTCTCTTGATTGGTATGGACCAGATCCTTGGGCAAGTGCAAGTGTATGGGCAAATGCAGGTTCTCTAATGAGATATAATCCTTTTTATATGAAAATGTATGCAGGTGCAGGTGTAGATTTAAAAGTTGGTTATGCGGGTTTAAGTACTACTCTTTTGGCATTTGGTCTTAAAATGGAATTAGTTACACCTAGTCCAAACTATTTATGGACATATGCATATGTTGAAGTTTTTGATGAAGAATTTGGGTTTAGTGGTTATGTGTATGGCTCAGGAAGAGGTTCCTCTGCTGCAAAAACAGTATTACTATTAGATCATGTTGAGCCTTATAGTAATAGAGACATAAGTGTAATGCCTAAATTTGATATTTATACAATGCATAGTAGATTTTCAAGTGAAATTAAAAACCTGAAAATTGTTGATAAAAGTAATAATCGAGTGATTTCATTAAAAAAAGACTATTCTAACTCTACAGAAAAAAGTTTGAATGTTTTTCCTGAACATTTATTACAAAATAATCAAAACTATGAATTAAAAGGTTTGATTGAATATAAAGATAGAGAAGGTGAAACTTTTACTGAAACTTTTAAAAAAGAATTTAAAACAACAAAAGAAAATAGAGTTGAGTTTAATGAAATTATAAAAGAAATTTATCCAGCAAATAATGAACAAGGTATTGCTGGAAATGCACCGGTTATTATAACTTATTCTGATACCGTAAAAAATTATGATTTTGATAATTTAACTAGACTTTTGGGTAATTATGAAGTTACTATAAAAAACTCAAAGAATGAATCCATTCCAGGTAGGTATGAATATAAAAAAGATTATAACAGATCATATTTTCTTCCTTCTAAAGAGTTAAGAATGTATCACTATTGTGTAAGTAGTAGTACTGGAGAAATCAAAGAAACGTTTAGGAATAGTAATGGTGAGTATCTTAATCCTTTTAAAAATTATTCTATAGATGGGGATACTCCCAACCAAACTATAGTCTCAATTCCTTCAAATATTAGTAAGAAAGTATTATCTAATATAAGTGTTGGAAAGTTTGAAAAAAGTGTTCCTGATGAAGATACTACTTATAGTTACTTCTCAAATACCACATATAAAATTATTATTAGAGATATAAGTTCTAACTTAATTGTTTATACTGGATCTTATGATATTCAATATACAAATATTTATGATGAAAGTATGAGAAGGTTTGAAATTCTGTCTGATAAACTTGATCCTAATGTTGAAATATTAAGCAATGAAAATCCAGAAAGACATGAAAAACGTTTTATTGTTAATAGTGACTTAGGAATGATGGGTGGAGATCGCGTACGAATATACTATTATTTGAAAACTACTTGGGATATAGAAGGTCAAGGTTTAGTTAGTAAGAAAACAAATGGTGCAGATTTTATTAAGCATAGTAATATCCCTGGCGTAGAGTTTGGCGGAAATATAAATAACCTTGTTCGTGCTTCAATTGTTTATTATGATGAACAAGTAGGACATCGTGTTAAATATAAAGAAGATGGAGATGAAGGATTTTTACTTGAAAGAGATATATCTATTACAAATGGTGGAACTTATTCAACTGCAGAACAAGAAGAATTTGCGGAGCGTATGAGTGATAAATTGGAAAAAGCAAGTAACGTTGAAGTGAACGTATTAATTCCAGGGGTAAATGGTCCTGAATCACCTGGTGTAGATGGAAGTCATTTAGGTGTTGGTAATAATCCAATATTTAATAGTGGTAATATGAAAAATATACCAGCAGTTCAAAATTTTAATCTAGGAATGTAGTTATGAAAAAATCAATTATATTAATGTTTCTTGTTTGTAGTTTTTTATTTGCGCAAAATAAAAGTGATTCAATAAAAATATTTGTACAGTCTAATGGTGATTCCGTAGAACTAAAATGGCTTCCAAAAAACTATATGAGTGACAATATTTATAAACTTTATAGAAGTAGTGGAACTAAAAAAAGAGAGCTAATTGCTACGATTAATGCAAGACCTTATGATTTTTTAAAAAATAGTGGTTTTTCTGATGATTATATTTTTATGATATATCCATTCAAAGATGCTAATACTTTAATTGAACGTATTAAAGGGGAACAAGTTAATAGTAAAATATCTGTATTTAGAGCAATCAAAATAGCAGAAGATACCCAATTTGCTAGAAATATAGGTCAATATTATAAAGATATAAATGTAGAATTGAATAAAACGTACAACTATGAATTAGATTTGATTGTAAAAGATAAAAAGATTACTTCTTCTAAAGTATCTGTAAAAAACAAAGCTTTTAAGAAAGAAAACCCAGTTTTTTGGATTCAGGCAAAAGATTCTAATTTAGGGGTAAGCTTAAATTGGGATGTTTCAAATAAAGATGGTTTTTACAATATTTATAGAAAATTATCTAATGAAAAAAAATTCTTAAAATTGACAAGAAAACCAAGTTACATAAATTTAAAAAGCGCTAAAAAGAATAACTCACTTTATTTAGATAAAATACCAAATGATGGGCAGACTGTTGAGTATTATGTAACTAAAGTAAATATGTTTTCAAAAGAGAGTATAGCTTCTACTACTGTCTCTTATACACATCTCCGAGCCCACGAGACCAGAGAGGATCTCGTA
>CAJXPH010000066.1 GCA_913057765.1 uncultured Campylobacteraceae bacterium | reverse complement strand
CGAGATCCTCTCTGGTCTCGTGGGCTCGGAGATGTGTATAAGAGACAGGTAATTAACAAGTCTGCATAAGTGAAGTTTTAGTATGCTTTCAAGCAGGAAAGGAATATGAAATGCTTAATAGTTCTATTTTATTAAAAGAATATGATTTAAAAGTAACTCCTCAAAGAGTTGCAATTGTTGAAGAATTATATAAACATGGACATATGAATATTGATGATCTTTATAAAAATTTATTAAAAAAGTTTCCTTCAATCTCTTTAGCAACTATATATAAAAATATAAATGCAATGGTAGAAAAGATTTTTTTAAACGAAGTAAAACTTCCTGATACAAAATCAGTTTATGAATTAATAAAGGAAGAACATTCACATTTAGTATGTTCTTCATGTGGAAAAGTTGAAGATATTATTATAGATACTTCAGTTTTACAAAATTCAATGTCAAATATAACAAATTTTAGAATTGAAAATACGGAAGTTATATTTTCTGGAATTTGTGAAGATTGTCTTAAATAGTTTCAAATAGATAATTAGTAAATAGTTAAAACTATTTACTAATTATTCCTACGCACCATTTTGAATTACTAATCCCAATACTACGAGTAATACTATTCCTGCACTTTTATTATAAAGTTTATTAGCTGTAATAAATACTAGCATCAAAGAAAGTATAAATGCTGCTGCAATATCAAAGAAATGAGCAGATAAGTCAACGTTTAATGTATTTACAATTGAACTTAGACCTAATACCATCGTAAAGTTTGCAACGTTTGAACCAATAATATTTCCTATTGCTAAATCTGCATTATTATTTAGTGCAGCTTTGATCGATATTGTTAATTCTGGTAGTGATGTTCCAAAAGCAACTAAGAATAATCCAATCATCCACTCACTAACTCCAAATTCTCTTGCTATATTTCCTGCACTATCAATTGCAAAATCTGCTCCACCAATTGTTAACATAAAACCTGCTAATAGTAATAGAGAGGTTTTTCCCCATGCAAATTTTTCTTTTGCTAATTCATCATCTATCTCTTCTACTTGATTAGAACCTATTAGGAATGTTAAATATGCAGCCATTAAAATCAAAAATAAAACACCATCTACTGCATTTATTTTTCCATCAATTCCCATTAGAATAAAAACTAAAATAGGGAAAAGTGCCCATGCAGAATCTTTTGCAAAAAGATCTCTACTCGGTTTGATTTCTTTTGATATTATAAATACAACGGCTAGTACTAATGAAATATTAAAAATTGTACTACCAATTACATTTGCAACGGCAATATCTCCACTTCCTTTTAATGAAGCTGACATTGAAACAGCCATTTCTGGTAAAGAAGTTCCTAGTGCAACAAGTGTTGCTCCAATTACAAAAGGAGATATTTTATAGTGAAGTGCAATTTTTTCACTCTCTTCAATTATAAAATCAGCACCATAAATTAGTGCAGTCATCGAAACTATAAATATTAGTATGTCCATATTTTAAGAATTCCTTATTATTAAACTATTTGGTAAATTATACTTTTTGATTAACTCTTCTTCTTTGTCTCTGTGCTCACCATCATCAACTTCATGGTCAAATCCAACAATATGTAATAGTCCATGGATAAAAAGAAGTTTTAATTCGTCTTCAAAATGGTGATTATATTCTTTAGCTTTTTCTTCAACAAAATCAGTAGAGATAACAATAGAACCTAATGGCATATTGTCCATATCAAATTCAAGTGGAAAACTAAGTACATCTGTTGCTTTATCTATATTTCTATGTTCTTTGTTTAGTTTTTGAATTTCATCATTTCTTGTCAATATTAATTCAATATCTTTTGATGTTAAATCATTCGCAATAGTTTCAAGAGCTGAAATGTCAAGTTCTAAATCTGTCTGATTATCTAAATCAATCATAAATTATCCGTTTGTTTTTCGCGCATTATATCTAAATCAAGCAAATTAGTAAATGAGTAGATAAAAAATACTTTTATTTTAAATTGGTACAATATATATTTTAAAAATATAGGAGTGTTTATGTCATTAGAAATTGGAACAAAAGATAGTATTGAATTTAAAGTAGAAGATAAAGATTTAGCAAAAAATTTAGAGATATCATCAGATGATGATTTTCCAGAAGTATTTGCAACTGCAAGATTAGTTGCTTTGATGGAATGTTCTGCTGCAAAAGTTATGATTCCATTATTAGGAAATGGGAAACTTTCAGTTGGAGTTGAAGTAAGTATGAAACATCTTGCACCAACATTAAGTGGTGATGTTGTGAAATCAACAGCAACATTTGTAGGAATGGAAGGTAAGCTTTATAAGTTTGAAATTGAAGCTGAAGATTCTGCAGGAGTTGTTGGAACTTGTATTCATACTAGAGCTGTTGTGACAGAAGAGAGACTTATGTCTGGTGCAAATAAAAGAGTTGGAAAATAGATTAAAGATGAGCTATTCTAATTAATAAAATTAATTAGAATAGTTCAATCATTTTAGATACTTCATCTACTGGAAAAGTTTTCATATCAAGTTTTATATTTGGTTTTAGAGCAATCACTGCTTTTTTGATACCTTGAGCTTGTGCTTCTTTTAATCTCATATCCATAGAATATACATCTTTAATTTCACCAGTTAGTGAAACTTCACCAATAAATGTTGACTCTTTAGAAATAGGTCTATCTCTAAAAGATGAAATAATAGCTGCAACAACAGCTAAATCAGCAGAACTCTCTTTGATTCTTATTCCACCTGAAATATTTACAAAAACATCATAATGGTTTAATGGTAAATCAATTTTCTTTTCAAGTAGGGCTAAAAGCATATTTAAACGATTTCCATCAAAACCAGTAGCGCTTCTTTTTGGATTTGGATGTGTTGATTCAGTTACTAGAGCTTGAACCTCTATGATTAATGCTCTTGTTCCTTCCATAACAATTGTAAGTGCAGAACCAGCTTGTGCTTTACTTTTATCAAAGAATTTAGAGGCAATATCTTTTGCACTAATTAATCCTTCTCCTGTCATTTCAAAAATTCCTATTTCAGAAGTTGAACCAAATCTGTTTTTAAAACCTCTTAACATACGAAGTTCTTTAGAAGATTCTCCTTCAAAATATAAAACTGTATCAACCATATGTTCTAAAACTCTAGGACCTGCAATTGAACCATCTTTTGTAATATGCCCAATGATAAACATTGCTATATCTGACTCTTTTGCTTTACGCATTAGTTCAAAAGTTATCTCCCGTACTTGTGACACTGACCCTGGAGCTGATGTTAGATTCGAAGAATAAATAGTTTGAATCGAATCAATAATAACAACTTCGTAATTATCTCTAAGTAATTCGTCTTGTATCTCTTCAAGTTTTATTTCACTTAGTAAATATAAATCATCACTGTTTGCATCAAGTCTATTTGCTCGAAGTTTTATTTGTCCAGCACTTTCTTCTCCTGATACATATAAAACTTTTTTCCCAGATTTTGCAATTGATCCGGCAACTTTTAAAAGAAGTGTAGATTTACCAACTCCTGGACTTCCACCAATAAGAGTTAAAGAACCAGGAACAATTCCTCCACCTAAAACTAAATCAAATTCATCATTGCAAGAAGAAAACCTTGATACATTATCTTGTTTTACTTGTGTTATTGGAGTTGCTTTTGAGGTGGTATTTATAACTTTAGAAGTCTGTTTTAATACTTCTTGTTGGTCTTGATTTAATTCTATAAAAGAATCCCATGAGCCACAGTTTGGACATTTACCAAGCCATTTAGTAGCTTGTTCTCCACAATGTTGACATTCAAATAATGATGTTTTTTTCTTCGCCATTTTTTTATCCTGATTTATTTATGTTGGAATTATAATGAAAAAGTATTAAGAAGATGGAAAATATGACATTTTGTAATATTTAATTAAATCAAGTGAATATAAGTAATAAAGATATATGATTTATATTTAGATAAAGGAGTTGAAAATGTTTATTGAACTTAAAGTGGTATATAGCGAAATTGAAGCACAAATTATAATGTCCCATCTTAGTGATGAAAATATAGACTCTTTAATAGATAAAGATGATGCGGGAGGAATGCATCCTCATTTGCAAGCTACACAAGGTGTTAGCATTCTTGTTAAAGAAGAGGATTATGAAAAAGCAAAAGAAATTATAGAAATAAAAGATAATCAAACTGAACAAAGTTCTTGGACATGTAAAAAGTGTAATGAAATTCATCAAGGACAATTTAAAGTTTGTTGGAATTGTGGCGAAGAACGTTAGTGTTTGTAGAAGTATAAAGTTCCTGAAAAAATAGTTGTATAAAACAGGATTTATCTTGATTTATTCAACTATTTTAAATTATGATAGATATCTAAAACTTATATCTAATCCACATTATGAGACATATATTTGCCCTTATGTGTTTGAGCAATAACATTTTGTTTTATTTTAGTAGATGAAGTTTCAGGGTTGTAACTTACTTGTACAATCTTTTTCCCTTTTGATTTCAAAAATTCTTCAACTTCAATGTTATGAGGTTTGTCTCCCCAATCTTCGCCAATCACAAAAATATCAACATCTAATTCTTTACAAGCTGAAGCATATTCAAGTGTATGGTATGATCTAACATCATCAACACAACTTAAAGCTTTGAGCATTTCCATTCTTTGTTTTAAAGGTATAACTGGAACGTTTGGTTTATATGAGTTTACTACTTCATCAGAAGCAACTCCAACGATAAAAGTATCTCCTAGTGTTTTACAATATTTTAATAAATCAAGGTGTCCGACATGTAATAAGTCAAAAGTACCTACAGTATATACAATCATTATTCAATCTCCTTGCAGATAGTATATATTCAGATACAATAGCTGAATATATGGGAAATGTTCCTAATATTAAAAAAATACTCATTAAAAAAAATTATTACCTCAAGGATTTATTTTATGTCAAAAGAAAACTCTGTGAAATCAGAGGCACATCAGCCCACGATTCTTTCTTATGTTAAGGATCTTCCAAACCTTTTATCTCTTTCAGGGTTGGCGTGTACTGTACTTGCTATTTATTTTAGTATTATTGGTGTTTATTATGCAGCTATGATTGGAATGGTTTGGGCTGTAGGTTTCGACTGGGCCGATGGGTTAGTTGCTAGAAAACTAAAAGGGCGAACAGCTACTGATGCAAAATTCGGAGGACAACTAGACGTTGTAATTGATATTGTAAGTTACGGTGTAACTCCTGCAATCTTACTTTTAAGTTATGGAAAATTTGAGCCTATATATTTAATTGGAGCATTTTTAATGTTAAGTGCTGCTGCAATTAGATTAAGTTATTTTAGTACTTATGGATTAGCAGGTGGTACAAAATATACAGGACTTGCTCTTGACAATAATAGTTTAATTTTAGTTTTTATATTTTTATTTGAAGGTTTATTCAGTAATGGGACTTTTTCAATCGTACTATATATTAGTGGAGTTGGACTTGCAATTTTAAATGTATCAGAAATTAAAACACCAAAACTTTCTGGAAATCCAAGAAATGTTTATCTTCTTGCAGCTTATACTCTTGTATTGACTGCTATTTATAGTATGAAACTTTTGGGTTAGGTTTAAATAAATTTTATATCATATACCAAAGCCTTTTAGATGGGTTTTGGTTGATTGTAACCATTTTGTTATCTCCTATTGATACACTACTTAAATAGAGGATAATCATGAAAATAAACCCAAATGTAGTAGCTCAAAATAAAAATATCAATTACAAACTTACTTTAAAAAATATAAGCAATATTGAATCCATAGAAATTCTCTCCCGAGGAGATTATTATCATAAAGAGAAACTTATCTATAAAATTGAAAATAATAATATTTTATTTACATATAAAATGCCATATTTAGGTGAATTTGTTGTAAAAGTGAATTTTACGTACAAGGAGTCCAAGTTAGTTTGTTTGTATTGTCTAGATAAAAAGATGATTGAATTAAGGCCCTTAAAGGGTGATTTACATATGCACTCTATTTATTCAGATGGCAAAACAACACCATTTGCTATGGCTTTAGCTTCCTTAGAGGCGGGAATGGATTATATTAGTATTACGGACCATGACAGTTATGATGGATCTCTTCAAGCAATAGAAAAAGTCAAACAAAATAATATTGATCTTTTGGTATTAAAAGGAGAAGAAGTCAGTGTTGGTGGAAAAGTAGATATGTCTACTGCACAAGGAAATGGTCATATTCTTTCGATACATGCAAATAAATCAATAGAAGAACAAAGAAAAAATAGTAAAAAATATGAAAAAGAATTGCAAGATATTGTAAAACAATTAAAAAATGAAAATATTGATAAAAATATCGATTTACTTCATTATGCAAAAAATATCTGGGTTATAAATAAAATAAAAGAAGCAAAAGGTATCTCCATATTGGCACATCCAAACTGGGTTTATCGTGATGGAAAATATCATCTTCATCAAGCCTTTTATAAAGAGATGTTAAAAAGTTCCAATCTAGATGGTGTAGAAGTTTTTGGTGAAGAAAAAATTAAAGAGCATAATAATATGACCCATTTAACTGCTCTTCAAACAAAAAATAGACATAAATATTTAGCACCATTTGCAAATTCTGATGCCCATGACAGTGATCATGAAGTTGGAGAGCGTTTCACTATTCTTTTTGTAAAAGAAAAATCTGCTTCAAATGTTATTACGGCGATACAAGAAGGACTAGCTTGTGCCGTATTTAAAAGAGAACATTATGAGCATCAATTCATAGGAAAAGATAAATTGGCTCAATATGTTTATTACCTAATCAAAGAGTATTATCCTAAGCACTATAGTTTGAAGAATAGATTAGCAAAACTATATCTTGACCAATTAATAAATGGTGAGAGTTTCGAGAAAAAGATTAATATGGTTAAACAAAAATTAGAAAATCATACAAATTCTTTTTTTCAAAACTAAAGATTAGTTTTCTATGGCATTGAAAATTGGTATGTTGGATCGAGCATGTTTTTATTAAAATATGTTGTTTTTTCAAACTCTTTTACATTGGTTCCAATATGTGGAACTTTTGGAAAGATTGAAGCTAAATCTTGAACTATTGTTTTAGATAACTTTGCTTTTTGTTCAATACTTCTACCTTGCATGATATTTGAGAATACATGAATGAAATCTTCTTTTTTATCTCCAGTTGAGTATTTCGTGAAAGAATTAATTCTTACTTTTATATCTTTTTTATTAAATAACTCAGTTGAAATAGCAGACATATGAACTTGCTCGATTATTTCTTCTTCAGAATGTGACTTTAAAATACCTTCTGAACAATCTATTATAAAATGAGGCATGTTTATTCCTTTACTTGTTTTGTTATTTTAAAATTAAATTAATCGTGCCAAACAGCTGTGCCTTTGTCAAAAGCTCTATTTTCATTGCCTTGTTTTTTATCATTTGAAATTAAAAGTGTTAAGCAAATGATTAAAAATACTAACAAAGCAAATTTTTTTAACATAGTAAATCCTTGGATTTGTATTATACATTAATATGAAAAGGTTGTGGCTATATTTTTTAATAATATATTTATGATGTTTTTGTATACTAAATCTCTTAAATAAATTTTTAACAATGGAGTATAAAATGAAATTAAAAAAAGTTATGTTAATAGTATCTCTTCCTTTTGCCTTAATATCTTCGGTATTTGCTGCACCATCAATTAATGAGATGCAAGGTTGCCAGGGTTTGATTGATTTTGTAAATGCTAAACTAGTATCTACATCAGCTAAATATCCTGCCTCTGATGTGAAAAATATTCGTGTTGGTTTAAAACAATATAACGATTATATTCAACAAGAGATTGTGACTCCTGGTTTAATTAAATTTAATGGGGGAGACCAAGTTAAAGCAAATGCAATGCAAAAACAAGTTGATGCTTATAAGTTGACATTGGTTAAAGGTTTAAATGTACGTTATCCTCAAAATCGTTTATTTACTGATCATGCTATACAAGTAAATAATTGTGCTAAAAAAGCTGTTCCTTCAGGACAAGCACTAGAAAATTTGAAAGTTGCATTAACTACAATGGTGAAACTTGCAAAGATGAATTAGTTTAAAATGCTTGATCATGATATTGTTTATATGAAAGGAAATCCATTTTCTGGAACACCTCTTTTACATGAAAAAATGAATAATGCAATTATTGAAATTATAAAAGAGTATAAATATATTGTTATTGATTCAGAACATAAAAATTTATCACAAGTAGAAATACCAAAAGCAAGAGTTTATATAGGCTTTTCAAGAGGTTCACGATATTTAAAAAAACTTGATTCCTCTTCTTTAAAAATATCTATTGGAGGGATTTCAGGATCTAAGATACATCTTTTTAAAGATGATGGAGATGATATATTATTAGGTGATATATCTGAGAGATCTATGTCTGCGCATTTTGTAATTTCTGATGAGAATAAGACAAAAATGAAAATACTTATTGATAATTTTATGAAAGATTTTCTTTAAATAGATAATAGTTAAGTCATATCTATTTAAAAATATAATATATTATTGGAAATATAAAGGAATGAGAATATGAAGATATTAAATATATTTGTATTAACACTTTTAGTATTTTTTTTCTCTGCTTGTTCCTCTTTAAATAATAATACTGTTAATACTCAAGAGAATACTAAAAAAAAGGGAATAAAAACAAATATTCAAGTATCTAAAGATAGCAAATATTTTAAAGATAGTACATTGGTATTAAGCCTTTATGAATATGATCCTTTTTTAGCAGATGTTTCGGCTACTTTAATTGAAAGAAAAAGTTATGTGGCAAATTTTATAAAAGATAATAAATCATCTTTTCCTATATCTATTAATTTGGGTCAAAAAAAAACTTTTAAAAAGAATAGAAAATATTATATAGTAGCAAGAGTTTATGATAAAGATGGTAAACAAACACATCATGGTTATAAGAATGGAACTGATGGATTTATTAAAGTTTTAGAAAATCAAGATGAAATCATGATAATACTTAAGTATAAAATATGAATGAAGAAAAATTAGAATCTTTTTTATTTTTAAAACCATGTACAAAAAAAGAATTCCCTTTTGGTGATGATGTTGCAGTATTTAAAGTAAAAAATAAAATGTTCGCTCTTTATGGTTTTGAAGAAGGAATAATAAGATTAAATCTAAAATCTGACCCAAATGATGCTATTGCTTATCGAGATATTTATGAGTGTGTGATCCCTGGATATCATATGAATAAAAAACATTGGAATACTATTATCTTAGATGGAACAATGGAAGAAGATATATTAAAAGAAATGATTGATGAATCATATGACTTAGTTGTTAGTAAACTAACAAGAAAAGAAAAAGAAGAGTTAAAGTTAAATAAAGATTAGAAAAGGAGATTTCTATGTCAATAGAAACTTGGTTAGCATTTATATCTACTGTTTTTGTTTTTGCAATTATTCCAGGCCCAACTGTAATTTTTGTTGTTGGTCAAGCTATTACTCATGGTAAAAAGTCTGTAACTCCTCTTGCTCTAGGTGTTTTATCAGGTGATTTGATTGCTATGGTTATATCTTTACTTGGACTTGGAGCTATCTTAGCTACTTCTGCAACTTTATATACAATTCTAAAATGGTTTGGTGTATTTTATTTAATTTACTTAGGAATTAAAGCTTTTAAAGAAGAACCAAAAGTTGATGAAGAATTATTTGAAGAAATGAATACGTCAAAGTCTAAAATGTTTAGTTCGTCATTGATTGTAACTGCATTAAATCCAAAAAATGTAGTCTTTTTTGTTGCATTCTTTCCTCAGTTTGTTAACACATCAACTAATGTATTACCCCAATTTTTAATTCTAATGGCCTCATTTTCTATTATAACAATAATTACTATTTATTCATTTGCTTCATTTGCAGGTACGATTCAACATAAAATTAAAAGCTATAAAGCTAAAAAAAGATTAAATCGAACTGCGGGAACTGCATTAATAGGTGCAGGTGTATTTACTGCAACAATACAACGAAGTTAAATAATGTTTGATAAATATTTAGAAGAGACAGATATTATTGATTTTTCAAATGTTGAGATAAAAAACTTAGCTTTTGAATTATCAAAGGGCTGTAAAACAGATGAAGAAATTGCTAAGAATGTATTTTTATATGTAAGAGATGAAATACGTCATGTAGGAGATTATAAGTTAAATATAAATACCTGTAAATCAAGTGATGTATTAAATCAGAAAGTTGGTTGGTGTTATTCAAAGTCACATTTAGTAGCTGCTTTACTTCGAGTAAATAATATTCCTACTGCACTTTGTTATCAAAGACTTTCTTGTAGTGAATATGTCAAAGATATATATTGCCTACATGGATTAAATGCTGTTTATCTAAAAGATTATGGTTGGTATAGATTTGATGTAAGAGGGAATAAAGAGGGCGTTAATGCTAAGTTTAAGCCACCTTTTGAAAAGCTAGCTTTTGACTTACATGAGAATGAATTTGATATAGAAGAAAAGTTTTCTAAGCCTTTGGATGTTGTAGTTGAATTTTTAGAAACTAAATTTGATTCTTATGAACAGATGATGAAGTCTATTCCAGACTTGGGGAAAGTAAATTGAGTGGAACTATTAAACTTTTTTGTGATGGCAGTGTAAATCCTCAACAAAAAACAGGCTTTGGAGCTTATTTTATACTTGCAGAAAATAAAGAAGAATCTATTGAATCAATTAAGAATAGAATTCAGTTGAAAAGGTTTGAAAATACATCATCAACAAAATTAGAATTGGAATCTTTATTGTGGGCTTTAGAAGATGAAAATGTAAGAAATAAAACTATAATAATTTATACTGATTGTCAAAATATCTTAGGATTAAAAGATAGAAGAGAAAAACTAGAAAGAAATGATTACTTTTCAAGTACAGGTAAAATCATAAAAAATCATGAACTTTATAAGAAATTTTACATGATAACTGATAAGTTAAATTGCTGTTTTGAAAAAGTAAAAGGCCATAAAAAGGCATCTCTAAAAGATGAAATAGATAAACTTTTTAATATTGTTGATAAAGAGTCTAGACGAGCTTTGAGAGAATATTTAAATAAGAACTAGTTATTCCCAAATATTAACATCAATTCCTTTTTCTCTTATTTTATCCGCTCTTTTTGTTAGGTATCGTTGAAACTCTTTTTCTTCTTTATAAGAATCACTTACGACATAATCAACTATTGATTGAAAATGGAAGTTTTTAAATGAAGCTTCTATTCGTATAATTTCATTTGCATTTTCATCGAAAAAAATGACTGTTGGAGTGTTTGTAATATTTAATTCTTTTGTCCAATCTTTTACTTTAGTTATTATCTTTTTTGGATTTACAATTGATTTTGAAGAGTTCATGTCTACTTGATATAAATCTATTTCTTTTAAAAGTGTTCTAGTTGTTTTATCTTTTAGAAGTTTATTATGTAATGTTTTGCAGTCTTCACAATCTGTTGATTCAAAAAATATTGCCATTTTTTTAGAATTTTTTGCTCTCATAAAGTTTTTTGTTTTTTTAAATAGGTCTGATTCTTCTATTAGTTCTGTTGTAGTTTGTCTGTTTTTATTGTTTTGAGCTAAATATTCTTTATATGTTAAAGTATTTTCTTTTTTATCTTTTACATAATCAAGTGCAAAGTTAAATTTTTCTGTATTTACATAACCATTTAATCTAAGTATTTGTTTCCCCTCTTCATTGAAAAATATTAAAGTTGGAGTAAATTGTACTTTATATTTTATTGCAAAATCTTTTTCACTATATTCTTCTTCATCTATGTCAGTTATCTCTTTATCTCCAAACATATTTACATCAACGATTGCAAAATGTTTTTGTACTTTTTGTTTTGTTTTTTCGTCGCTTAAATTTTTTGTAACAAATAGATTACAGTAAGGACAACTATCTTGATGTAAAAAAAGAATAAGACGTTTTTCTTTTGAAGCTAATTCTTCTATATCTTCTGATAAGTCTAAGAAACTATTTAAAAACCAAGAAGGCATGGTAGTATGCTCCCCACCTGTAAACTTCCCTATTTTTTTATCTTCCGCATGGATTATTGTAAAAACTAAAAATATTGCAAAGAAAGTGGATATGAGTTTTTTTAAATACATAAGATACTCCTTTTTTGAAGCTTCTTAATATTAACATGGAGTCCTTAAATTAAAAAGCAAAATTTATTTTAATATGTTGAATTAAACTAATAAGATATAATTCTATAAAATATACTAGATGTTAATCAAAAAAGAAAGAGAAATGAT
>CAJXPH010000065.1 GCA_913057765.1 uncultured Campylobacteraceae bacterium | reverse complement strand
GAGATCCTCTCTGGTCTCGTGGGCTCGGAGATGTGTATAAGAGACAGCTTTTTTTCTCACAATGTAAAACTGACATATACTCACTTCTAAAATCCCCTATATTATGGACTTTAAAGACTTTATTAAATTAATCTTAAAAAATTAATTAGTTTTTTTATTTATATTTCAACTTATAATATCTATGGATTAATTCCCTTGTCAAACAAATTAAATGTTTTTATTAGGTTCACAAGCTTAATAAATTTAAAATAATAATAAAAATAAAAAAGGTATTTACCATGAACTCATCTTTCGTAGATTTATCAAAACTAACATCAAACGATGATTTAAAACCAGTACTTGGTGGACTATGGCCAGGGATCCAAATTTACTATCCACCAATCAAGTTTAATCCACTTGATGGGACATATGAAACTATGGAGCAAGCTAAGTATAGATTACAAAAACATGCTTATAAAACAAAAGCTCATACAGTTTTATTTGACCTTGAAGATGGTTGTAGAATGAAAGAGATGTCTAGAAAACTTTTAATTGAGGAATTACCTAAATTTCCAGAAAGAGATTTCCAGATTGCTATTAGAATAAATCCATTCAGAACTGAAGAGTATGAAGAAGATTTAAAAATGTTAAAACAAATACACATGCATGTTGATGCAATCGTTTTAGCAAAAGCAGGTGAAGTTTATGGAGATGCTGAGATTAGAGATTTATCTTCTTGGTTAGTATCAATTGGAAGTAATTTACAAATTCAACCAATTATAGAACATCCAAAGTCACTTAAAATTGCTGACCAATTAATGAGTCATTCAACTGTACAACATGTTGTATTTGGTATTCACGATTTTTCTAAAGCAATGGCATATAAGATTACTCCTGAAGGTTGGATTGATGAATTAGAAACATTCTTTAATATTCTTACTATGGAAGCTAGAATCCAAGGAAAAGGTGTTATTGGCGGTGTTGAAGTATTACTTACTCCAAATTCTCTTCCTGATTCATGTGTTGAAAAGAAAGATATTAGAAGATGGTTAGACTTACATGGTGATGATGCATCAAGACATGTATATGCACATGCACAGAGAGAAACAGCAATGGGTCTTACTGGAAAGCAAGTAATTACACCAAATCATATTAATGTTTGTAAAGTTGCATTTACACCGTCTCCAAAAGAGACTGCAAGAGATATTCAGATTCTAAAAGCGGCAATTGATGCAGATGCATTATTATCTGGTGCAATTAGACACGAAGGTGAAATGTTAGATCCACCAATGTTTGGTAAATCTTTACAAAATCTTTTAAGAGGTCATGCACTTAATAGTTTAACAAAAGATGATTTTGAATTTGCAGTTAAAGTTTTAAATAAAATGCCATTACATACATTTAAAGAAAACTGGCCTTACGGTCAAATCTAAGAAAAGGGAGTTAAGATAATGAATTCACACGTTAAAATAGAAGTACCAGAATTTTTAAATATCGGTGTTGCTTGTACATCTGCACACGTTGGCACTGGTAAAGAAGATAATACAGCAATGATTATTGAAGATGATAAACTTGGTACTGATGAAATCACATACAAAGAGTTAGCTACTAAATCTGACCAAATGTGTAACTTCCTTACTACTATTGGAATCGAACCAAGAGATAGAGTTTTAGTTTGTCTTAAAAACTCACTAGCTTACCCTATTTCTTTCTTTGGAGCAATTAAAGCAGGAATTACAGCTGTACCAACTTCGACTCTTCTTTCAGGGTCTGAAGTTAAATACTTAGCTGAAGATTCACAAGCTAGTGCAATTGTATTATCTGCATCGATGTATGAGAACTTAGTTCCATACTTAGAAAATATCGATAACTTAAAGACAATTATTGTTGCGGCAACAGATAGTATTGAAGATTTAAAAAAGCCAAAAGATATTAATGTTTATTGTTTAAATGATATTTTGACTAATACAGATACATCACCTAATCATTATAATTCAAAAGCTGGTGAACCTGCATATTTAGTTTATACATCAGGAACTACTGGATATCCAAAGGGTGTTTTACATTCGCATAGATCTCTTGTAGGAAGAACTCCAGCAACTGAATACTGGTTTGATTTTAAACCAAATGATAGAATCATGCACTCTGGTAAATTTAACTGGACTTACGTATTAGGTTCAGCATTAATGGATCCATTATTTAATGGTCACACAGTTATTGCATATGAAGGTTCTAATGACGCGGGAACATGGATTGATTTAATCAAAAAACATAATTGTACGATCTTTATTGGAGTTCCAACAATTTATAGACAAATCATTCAAAAAACAGATTTCACTATTGAAGACTGTCCAAGCTTAAGATACTGTATGAGTGCAGGAGAGCATTTATCTGATGAGATGTTAGGCTTATGGAGAGAAAAGTTTAATCAAGATATTTATGAAGCAATTGGTATGTCTGAGTGTTCATACTACATTTCTCACTCGAAAAACAACCCAATTAGACCTGGTTCTGCAGGATTTGTTCAACCTGGACATACTGTAAAACTTCTAGATCCTGATACTTTAGAAGAAGTTGGATTAGAAGAAGAAGGTATGATTTGTATTGGTATGGATGATCCAGGATTATTCTTAGAATACTGGCAATTAGAAGAAGAAACGGCAAAAGCTAAACATGATGGTTACTTCTTCACAGGTGATTATGCAAAAAGAGATAAAGATGGATATATCTGGTTCATTGGTAGAAAAGATGATATTATCAATACATTTGGATTTAGAGTATCTCCACATGAAATAGAAAGAGTTGTAAAAACTCATAATGACGTTGCAGATTGTGTAGCATTTGGATTAGACCTTGAAAAAGATAAAACGATAGTTGGAATTGCAGTTATTGGTCATGAAGAATTAAGTGAAGAAAGAAAAGCAGAGATTCTTAAGTTTTCACAAGATAACTTAGCTAAATATAAAGCACCAAAAACAATTTTTGGATTAGCGGATTATCCTAGAACTAAAAATGGAAAAGTTCTTAGAAAACAGCTTGTAAAACAATTACATGAACAATATCATTCAATTGAAACTGGTGAAGAAATTGTTGAATATAAAGCAAGAAGATCTATGATGCTAGTACCTTCATATAATAAACATAATGTAGAAAAAGCAAGAACAGCTTTAGCTGACAGTATCATTTTTGATTTAGAAGCGATTTTACAAGAACAAAGAGAAGTTGGAAGAGATACTTTAAAAGAAGTATATTCAGAAAAAGGTTCTAGCTTTGGCGTATCAGAAAGAGTTATAAGAATTAATAATCTTAAAAGTGAAGATATTGCAAAAGATTTAGAATTAGCATCTGCAATTGAAGTTGACTCTCTATTATTTTCTAAAATTGAAACAAAAGAAGATGTTTTAGAAGCTGCGAAATTAATAGAAGAAGTTAATCCAAACTTATCTCTTATGATTATGATTGAAACGCCATTAGCTGTACTAAATATCCAAGAGATTTGTGCAGCATCACCAAAACTTGAAGTTGTAGTTGTAGGTTCTAATAAACTGGCAAATAGACTTGAAATTGATATTAAAAAAGGTTCGCAAGCAATGCTTACGTATCTATCGCAAATTACATTAGCAGCTAAAGCTTATGGAAAAACTGTAATTGATGGTCCTCACTTTGATGTTAGAGATGAATTTGCATGTGAAGCATCAAGTAAAGTTGCATTTAATTTAGGATTTGATGGTAAGTGTCTTATTCATCCAGTTCAAATTGAATATATAAATGATATTTTTACACCAAAACAAGCTGAAATAGAAGATTATGAAAAAATGATTGATGCATATGAAATAGCAAAAAAAGATGGAAAAGAAGTAATCCTTCATAATGATAAGCTAGTTGATGGTATTAGAATTAAATGGGCTAAAAAAATGATTACATTATATGAAACATATAAATCATTAGGTCAAAACCTATTTAACAAATAAGGAGAATTGATGTCTAAAATAAATATGGGAAATTTTTTCGAAGATTTTTCAATTGGTCAAAAAATTGTTCATCCGCTACCTAGAACAATAAGTGAAGGAGATGTATCTTTATACATCGCTTTTACTGGTTCTAGGTTCGCCCTACATTCTTCTGACGTGGTTGCCAAAGAGATAGGATATAAGAACAAACCAATTGATGATACTTTAATGTTTCACTTAACATTTGGTAAATCTGTTCAAGATATTTCTTTAAATGCTATTGCAAACTTAGGTTATGCAGAAATTGCATTCCCTTTCCCTGTTTTTGTTGGAGATACAGTTTCAATGACATCAACAGTTATTGGACTTAAAGAGAATTCAAATGGTAAAAGTGGAGTTGTATATGTTCACTCGATTGGTGTAAACCAAAATGGTGATACAGTATTAGATTTCAAAAGATGGGTTATGGTTCATAAAAAAGATAAAGGAACTTTATCTGGTATTAAAGAAATCCCAACTTTTGCAGAAACAACACCGATTTTAGATGAAATTAATATTCCAAAAATTAAAACTGTAGATACAGATGCAACTGGCGGAAAATATTTCTTTGAAGATTATGAAAAAGGTGAAAGATTAAATCACCCAGAAGGTATTACAATTGATAATAGTGATCATACACTAGCTACAAAGTTATACCAAAACAATGCAAAAGTACACTTCAATGACCATATGATGAAATCTTCACCTATGGGTGAAAGACTTATGTATGGTGGAATTGTGATTTCTATGGCAAGAGCTATTTCATTTAATGGATTACAAAATGCTCAATGGATGTATGCAATTAACTCAGGGGCTCATGCGAACCCAACATATGCAGGTGATACAATATATGCATATACAGAAGTTATTGAAACTATTGATCATTCAAGAGATGATATTGGATTATTAAGATTAAGAACTATTGCAGTTAAAAATCAAAAGTCAAGTGAAATTGACAATCCAAAAGGTGAAGACGGAAAGTACTTAAAAAATGTAGTACTTGATTTAGATTACACTGTTGTTATTCCCAAGAAAAAGACAAAAAAGTAGAAAAACAACTAAGTAAGAACAATAAACAAAAAAATAAATTAAATTAATAAAAGGAAAATATTATGACACACCCTAACGAAGCACTATTTGGTTCAGGAAATAATCTACCAATTATCCCATCTTGTGAGCACTTTGCAGGTAGCGAAAAGCTAATCCTAAAAGGTTTTGGAATGCAACAAAAACTAGGACCTGTTTTTGATATTACTTGTGATTGTGAAGATGGAGCTGAAACTGGTAAAGAAGTTGAACATGCAGAAATGATTGTTAGAGTTGTTAACTCTGAAGCAAACCCTTATGGTATGGCAGGAACAAGAATTCATGACTTTGATCATCCAGATTGGAGACAAGATATTGATATTTTAGTACCAGGTGCTGGTGAAAAATTAGCATATATTACTATTCCAAAATCAACTTCTTATGAAGATGCTAAAACTCAAGTTGAGTACATTCAAGCTAAATGTAAAGAAGCTGGAATTTCAAGAGAAATCCCAATTCACGTTTTAATTGAAACTCATGGTGCATTAAGAGATGTAGAAAAAACGGCTACATTACCTTGGGTACAAGTACTTGACTTTGGATTAATGGACTTTGTTTCTGGTTACCAAGGTGCAATTCCTGCATCAAACATGAGATCTCCTGGACAATTTGACCATAGAATAATTGCTGCTGCTAAAGCAAAAGTTGTACAAGCTGCTTTAGAAAACCATATTATTCCTTGTCATAATGTTACATTAGACTTAAAAAATCCATACCAAACTTACAAAGATGCTGAAAAAGCTAGAAATGAGTTCGGGTTCTTAAGAATGTGGTCAATTTACCCAACACAAGTAACAGCTATTGTTGATGCAATGAAACCAGATTTTACAGAATTAGAAGCTGCACAAAATATTCTTTTAGCAGCACAAGATGCTGAATGGGGACCAATCCAGTATGATGGTGAGTTGCACGATAGAGCAACTTATAGATATTTCTGGGAATTAGTTCAAAGAGCAAACTTCTCTGGAACTAAATTACAAGATGAAGTTCAAAAAAGATTTTTTGCTTAATTAAATAAATTAAACAAAAAAGTTTAAAAAGATTTTTAGATAAGAAGGTATTCTTTCTTATCTAAAAAAACTATAAAAGGATAAACAATGAAGAAGCAACTCGTCAAGGTCGCCTACTATAGTGAGAAGAGTTTACACTCCAGGTAGATTTTTAAGACAATAAATTTCAACTACCTCGTTAAACTTCAATTAAAATTCTCACTCAAATAAATAATCATAAAAACAAAAAAATGTTGTCAAAAATTAATTAAAAAGATTAAAAGGCAAAAAAATGAATAAATATAATATAAACTTAGAAGAATTAAAAGATTATTTAGGTTTCGGTGTTGCAGGTAACTTTGCAAATCACTTAGGAGAAGCTGGAGAAGCAGATGAGTTCTCTAAAGTTCAAACAAAAGAAAAAGATGCTCCAAAAGGACTTTTCCCTTTTTATATTCCTAACAATGAAACATTTTTAGGAGAATTCCCTGTATGTACAGATAAAATTAATCATAATAATATGGATCACTTACAAGTAGAAGCAGAAGTAGCATTATTATGTGATTTTGAATATGAAAATGGTAAATTAATAGATTTAAAACCAAAATACTTTGGTGCATTTAACGATTGTTCAAACAGAATTCAAGATGGAAATAAATTAAGTACTAAAAAAAACTGGGGATCATTTTCAAAAGGAATATCACCAGACTTTATAGAAATTGATAACTTTGAAGAAGATGGAATTTTAGGTAAATTTCATATTGCTTCATTTGTAAGGCGTGATGGTATATTAAAAGATTATGGAACAACAAGTGCAGTAAAATCTTATTCTTACTTTTTTAAACAATTAAAAGATTGGATGATAGATAAATTCAATAACCAAATAGATGAAGGTCCATTAGAAGAAATCAACCCATTTATAAAAGATTTAGGTAAACATAAAGGATTATTAATTGCAGCAGGAGCAACAGCTTATACAGATTTTGGAAAACATAATTTTTTAGAAAAAGGTGATGAAGTTTTTGTTTATGTATATAATGCTCACTTTCATTCATTTGAAGATATTATGCAAGACATGTCAGGTATGGATGTACACTTGTCTCAATGTAGTAAATTGCACCAGATAGTTGAATAGTATAAAATAATATATTTGAATATAAGATAATCACACTAAAGTTACAAAAGTAACAATTTTGTAACTTTTGTAAAAAAATTATTAATTTATTGTATAATTTTCCTAAAGAAACAATCTAGGGAGAAATTATGAAAAAACAATCAAGCTTTGGAAATAAACTATTATTTCAAGTTTTAGGTGTTACCGTTCTTATATTTGGTATTACAATGTTTTTTGTAACTAAATATTCATACGAAACCTCACAAAATGATGCAGAAAACTATGTTAGAGAAATGGCAGGAAAATATTCTTCTCAAATACAAACAGAAGTAAATCAAGCAATAACAATTTCAGAAATACTTGCATCAAAATATCAAGCAGCATTAAGTTCAAATTATCCATTAAATGAACAAGAACTAATTAACTTTGCATCAGATACATTAAAGAAAAACCCATTTCTTGTAGGTATCTGGTTTAAAATAAAAGAGAAAGAATTATTTTTCAAAGCTAATGAAGAAAAAAAAGGTTCTGGTACTTATGACAAAAGTGGACAGTTTAATCCATATATAGCAATTGCAAATGGTAAGATTACAATCGCGCCGGGTAGTCCATATGGTGAAAACCTAGAATGGGTTAAGGGACCTAAAGATAGCGGTAAAATGTATGTTACAAAGCCATATATGTATCCTGTTAATGGAGTTGAAGTACTTATGTCAACGGTTGCTATTCCTATGTATAAAGATGGAAAATTCATTGGTTCAATTGGTATTGATATTACTATGGAAACTTTTTCAAAGATGGCAAAATCTATAAAACTATATGATAATGGTTATGCTTTTATAGCAGATCATCATAAATATGTTATTGGACATCCTACTGAAAAATTTGTTGGTAAATTAATACCGGAGATAACTAACAATTCAGTAGAGCATGAAAAACTTTTACAAAATACAAAAGAAAAAAAAGACACTCTTTTTGTTAAAGAATCACTTAAAGATGGTATTTCTTCTTTATATTACTCAAAAGCATTTAAAATTGGGCAAGGAGATATCCACTGGAGTTTTGTTCTAGTTGCACCAATTGAAGAATATTTATCTCATGCAATATTTATTAGAAATTTTTCTATAATTGCAACATTATTTGGTCTTATTATTATTGCATTAGTTATTTATTTCTCAGTTAGAAAACTAAATAACAATCTTAGTTCTATATCATTAGGACTAGAAGATTTCTTTAAATACTTAAACAAGGAATCAGCTAATACAAATGACATTACGATTAATTCAAAAGATGAATTTGGGGTAATGGCATACAGCATCAATGAGAATATATCTAAAATAAGTAAAACCATAAATGAAGACAATATCTTAATTGAAGAAGTTAAAACTATTGTAAATACTGTTGGAGAAGGTCATTTAGATAAAAGAATTAATAAATCAACTTCATCAGATTCACTTAATGAATTAAAAAATCTATTAAATGATATGTTAAATAACCTAGAAACATTAATAGGTAAAGACTTGAATAGTATTAGTGATGTTTTATCTCAATATTCGCAAAGAAATTTTACACCAAAACTAGAAGCTGATACTTCAGGTAAAATTGGTGGTGAAATTATAAGAATGAATAATATGATTTCAACTATGTTAAAAGACAATCAAAATGATGGTGTTTCATTACAAGAAAGTTCTGATGAATTAACAACTAATGTAAAAACATTAAGTAATAATGCAACTTCACAGGCTGCATCATTAGAAGAAACAGCTGCGTCTATTGATGAAATAACTAGTAATATTGAACAAACAAGTCAAAAAGCACAAGAAATGTTAATAATTTCTAACGAAACTAAAGACTCAGCAACAGAAGGTAAGAATTTAGCAAACGATACAGTAAGTGCAATGGAAGAAATTAATAATACTGTTATTAATATAAATGAAGCAATCTCTGTTATCGATCAAATTGCCTTCCAAACAAATATTCTATCACTAAATGCAGCTGTTGAAGCGGCAACTGCAGGTGAAGCTGGAAAAGGATTTGCTGTTGTTGCTCAAGAAGTAAGAAACCTTGCTTCTAGATCAGCTGAAGCTGCAAAAGAAATCAAAGACTTAGTTGAAAGTGCAACTTCAAAAGCAAATAATGGTAAAAAAATTAGTGGTAAGATGATTGAAGGGTTTATTCAATTAGAAGAAAAAATTGTTCACACAAGTACATTAATAGATGATGTTACAAATGCTGCTAAAGAGCAAACAATTGGAATGGCACAAATTGCCGATGCAGTTGGTCAATTAGATCAATTTACACAAGAAAATGCTTCTATTGCAGACAAAACAAACGATATTGCACAAGAGACAAATGGTATTGCTAGTGATATTGTAAAAAATGTTGATAAAAATGATTTTGAAGGTAAAGGTATACAAAAAGTAGTTGAAAAAAAGAAAACTATTAGCCCTACTCCTATTAGTAGACCTAAAGTATCTCCTGCTCCTAGAGCTGTAAAAAGTGGATCAAAAGTAATAACGGCCACTAATTCAAAAGATAACGATGAATGGGAAAGCTTTTAATATTCCCTCTGTGTATTTAGAACCTTAATTGGTTCTAAATACTATTTCATGTAATTTTATACATCTACCATAGCTTTAAATAAAGCTCCACTTCTACCTATGTTTTCAACATGAACATGAGATCTTTCATCTAATCTATCATCTTCAATAAATTGTTTTTTAATCTCTAATATTATAGGAGTTGTAACACCTGGAAGTTCAACAGTAGAATAATACTCACAAAACATTGCACTTTGTGTAGAACTAATCATTGGAGGAAAATCAGATAATGGTCTTTGAACATCAATCTCAAAAGATTCCACTTCACTTTCATCTTTACCTAATGGAATTGCACATTTTTGAACCTTATCCATATTATCTTTATTTACAAAACAAATAGTTGCTTTCTTATGCTTTAAAATGTTGTGTAAACTGTCTTTAGGGACACCTGCTTCTTTCTGCCCTATTGAAACGATAAGCGTTGCAGGGTTACTCGAAAGTGGAATAAAATAAGAAAATGGCGCAGCATTAATAACTCCATCATCTTCCGTAACTATCCAAGCAATTGGTCTTGGAACAACAGTGTCTGACATGATTTTATATCTATTTAAATCATTTACATCTTTGTAATCTATAATCATCTATTTCCCTTAATGTTTATATTAATTAATCATATTAGAATCAGTTTATATCAAGCTTAAAAATGTGTAACAAAATTATAGATAGTTTTAATTATAATTAATTATAATTCGTTATAATCGTTGTAAAAAGGTATTTTGTGGATAACGTATTAGATATTTTTAAAGAAATAACTTCTATTCCTAGATGTAGCGGAACGTATCAACCATTTATTAACTTCATTAAAAATTTCTCGTCAAAATATGGATTTGAATGTCAGGTTGATAACTACAATAATATTTTGTGTAAAAAGAAGAACTCAAAAGCAAATTTATGTTTACAAAATCATTATGATATTGTTTGTTTAATAGATAACACTATACCAAAAATTATTGAAGAAGATGGATTCTTAAAAGCAACAAATTCAACTTTGGGGGCTGACAATGGAATTGGTTGTTCATACATGTTAAGTCTTATGAGTCAAGACTATGATTTAGAATATTTATTTACAAGTGATGAAGAGATTGGACTTATTGGTGCAAACAATTTAGAACTAGAATTACAATCAGAATATATGCTAAATATTGATAGTGAAGAAGAAGGTGAAATTTGTATTGGATGTGCTGGGGGCATTGATATTTTTGGAAAAAATAATTTAAAGTCTATAATAAAAAATGAAGAGAATTATGAGTTATATGAAATAGAAATATCTAAACTGCCGGGGGGACACAGTGGAGTTGATATTCATTTGAATGTTCCAAATGGTATTAAACTTATTGCCCAAACAATCAAAGAAAACGATGCTTTACTTTTAGATATAAATGGGGGTGAACGTATAAATTCAATTCCAGTAAATGTAAAAGCAATAATTGCCTGTAAGACTTATCCAACAGTAATTTCACATGAGAATATACGTATAACTAAAATAGAGACTAAGAGTGAACATTTAAATATTTGGAATAGTGATATTATAGATTTCATTTATACATTCTCAAATGGAGTAAGAGCTTTTGATAAAGATATTAATGTTGTACTAAATTCTATAAACCTTGCAAAAATTACTACAAATATTGACTCTATTGATATAGAACTTAGTGCTAGGTCAATGACAAATGAAGGATTGAATATAATTAAAAAAGAGACTATTTCACTACTTCAACATTTTGGATTTACAGTTGAAACTAACGGTAAGTATTCTGCATGGAAACCTGACATCAATGAATTCACAAATAATATTTTAGATATATATAAAAAGTATGATAAGAATGCCTCACTTGAAGCAATTCATGCAGGACTAGAATGTGCCATATTTAAAAAGAAATTTCCTAATATGAAAATAGCATCTATTGGTCCAAATATTTTTAATCCGCATTCAAATAGAGAAAAAGTAGAAATTAAATCAGTTGAAAAACTTTCAGTAATAGTAAAAGAAATCGTAGATAATTTTTAAGGAGTAATATGAATAAATTTGAAATATCAGATATATGGGAATACCATAATTTAGAAAATCAAATAAAAGATTTTAATCTTTTTTTTAATACTAATTTGGATTCTAAATCTGTAACTCTTGACTTTTCAAATTTAAAAGAAATAGACTCTTCTGGAATAATTCTAGTTATTAAATATATCTCATTATTTAAAAATAAAAAAATTGAGGTAATATTAAATAATATTTCTAATAAGCATAATAAGATGTTAGAATTGTATAAATCTAATTATGTACATAAAGAACACAAATTTAAAGAAGAACCTAAATTACTAGAAAAAGTTGGTAAAGAGGCTATTGATACTTCATACAACTTTAGAAACTTCCTTTATTTTATGGGAAGACTATTTAGTTTCTTTATACATTTATTTATACATCCTTCAAAAATTCGTTTTAAAGCTATTGTAAATCAAATAGAAATTGCAGCTATTCCAATCTTGCCTATTGTTGCACTTGCACTATTTCTTGTTGGGTTTGTTACTGCCTATCAAGGTGCAGAACAATTAAATAAGTTTGGAGCTTCAATAATTGTAATAGAAATGTCAACTATGTCAATGTTCAGAGAGATTGCCCCTTTCTTAGCAGCAGTAATAGTAGCAGGTCGTAGTGCATCTTCGTTTACCTGTCTCTTATACACATCTGACGCTGCCGACGAAGAGGATAGTGTAGATC